>NZ_AUTI01000355.1:2756-5135 GCF_000497995.1 Pseudoalteromonas sp. TB25 | reverse complement strand
TGCTATTGGTGAAGAGCGTGAAACAATTGAAGATGTGATAGAACCATTTTTGATCCAGCAAGGATTTATTCAGCGCACTCCACGCGGGCGAATAGTCTCTGATAGCGCATACCATCATTTCGGTTTACTTCCTAAAAAAGACTAGCCTATACACATTACTTGCTGTGGTTTATTGCACAGCAGGTAACTGACTTAGTATCCCTTGCTTTGATATATTTATACGGCAGGTATTTTACCCAAAACCTCAACACACTGTTGCAAATGTTATTTCAAAATACCTATATGCTTTATAGTTAACTGTTAATTCACAGGGCGTTAAGACTCGCAAAGCTATCCTGCGTACCATTCAAACTAGTAACCGAATTACTTATTGTAAAATAGGTAGTGCAATTATTAGTTTATAAATAAAGTATGTAGCGCACCAAATTGCAGGCAAAAAAAAGCCCGCAAAAAATGCGGGCAAACAACAAGTTGAAGGAAGTAATCCAGGGAACTACGATTTACTTAATTTGGTTTTATCCAGAAAGAGTAAAACAATGTAATACGATAAAATATCCTATTACTAAGAACTTGGCTTAATGAAGCTATCTCATTCAGTGCGCTAGTTCGGTATGGGAGAATAATACGTAAGTTTACTTTTTTGTTCAAACTAGAAAATTTGTATTTTCAGATTAGAAAAACTAATTCGGTGAATTTTATTGTTGTTTGAATCTTGTGCGTTAATTAATCGTTAAATTTATAAGTCAATGAAATTTATAACTTAAGTAATGAGTTCCGTTGTGACTCGGTATTAGTTTTACTATTACGTGAAGGTCAGGCTCATAAGTTTTGAGTGTTTATGCTCTTATTTTGAATAAACGGCGCATTTTATGACGTTTTACCTATATATTTACGCATATTTGTAGTCAGCAAGTTTAGTTAAAAGATTAAATAAAATACTGAGGCATAGGGAAATGCCAACTAAAGCTGTTTTTTTAACGTTTTTTGTTGCCTATTCATAGCAATACCGTTGTCAGCTTGAAATGGACTAGATACACTAGATGCAACTTTTGACCTTGTAAGCGGTCATATTTATACAAATTAATCAATTTGCCGTATTTTGAAATTACTTAGGAGTTTAACGTGGGATCAGGGCTTAATTTTTTAGACCTAATTTTAGAAGCAAGTTTGCTTGTTCAGTTAGTAATGTTAGGGCTAGTTGCCATGTCTGTAATGTCGTGGACAATTATATTTCAGCGTAAAAAAGCAATATCAGATGCACTATCAAATGCTAAGAAATTTGAGCAAAAGTTTTGGTCTGGTATTGATTTAAGCAAATTGTATAACGAAATATCATCACGCAGCGGTCAGTCTCAAGGTATCGAAGCACTATTCACTTCAGGCTTTAAAGAGTTTGCTCGCCATAAAAAGAATACATTTCAAAGTGCGAGTATTGTTATGGAGGGTACGCACCGTTCAATGCGTGTTGCACTTTCTCGTGAAATTGAAAAAATTGAATCTAGCTTATCGTTTTTAGCAACAGTAGGTTCTATAAGTCCGTACATCGGTTTGTTTGGTACAGTGTGGGGTATTATGAATGCCTTTATTGCACTTGGTGAAGTGAAACAAGCTACATTACAAATGGTAGCTCCAGGTATTGCAGAGGCACTTATTGCGACTGCTATGGGTTTATTTGCGGCAATTCCGGCCGTTATTGCTTATAACCGCTTTTCAAACAGTGTTGAAAAGCTTGAGTCTCACTATATTAACTTTATGGAAGAGTTTGCTAATATTTTACACCGTCAAGCAGCTACACAAATAGAGGCACAAGCGAATGTATCAGCGTAAAAAGCGCCGTCCGGTCGCAGAAATTAATGTAGTACCTTACATTGATGTAATGTTGGTACTGCTTATTATATTTATGGCTACAGCACCGTTGATTACACATGGTGTAAAAGTTGATTTACCTAAAATGGAAGAGTCTGATTTAGTTGATACTAAAGATGCTCCGCCCATTATTGCTTCAATTGATGCAGAGGGTAAATATTATGTGAGCGTAGGTACTGATCCTGAAGAGCCTATGGAAGCACTTGATGTTGCTGCGGTTATAAAATTACAATTAATGAAAAACCCTGACGTACCAGTAATGATTAAAGGTTCTGGTAAGGTATCGTATCAAGAAGTATTATTACTAATGGATTTTTTGAAAAATGCAGGCGTACCATCAGTAGGATTAATGACTGAATCCTTTGAGGGGAAGTAGCTGTATGAATAGTTCAGTAGTAAAATCGATAGTACTTCATTTAGGCATAGGTGGTTTTTTGTATGCGTCTGCAAACATTCACCCACCTGCGCCTAAGGTAATGGAAGTAACGTTTAATTCGGCTATACCCACCCCAG
>NZ_AUTI01000355.1:0-2746 GCF_000497995.1 Pseudoalteromonas sp. TB25 | reverse complement strand
CGGCTGTTACAGTTGATCAAAAGCAAGTTGAGCAAAAAATTGCTGAGCTTCAAAAGAGAGAAAAAGATAAAAAAAGTGCTGAAGACAAACGTATTCGCGATTTAGAACGCAGGGCGGCAAATGCACGTGAGCAACGCGAATCTGAATCTAGGCATATTAAAAAGCTAGAGCAAGAACGCAAAGCTAAAGAAAAAGAAACAGCCGAGGCGCAAGCACAAGCTAAAAAAGCACGTGCTATTGAGCAAAAAGAGCGCGCTAAAGCTAAGCAAGCTGAAAAACAAAAGCAAGAAGCTGAAAGTGCAGCTAAAGCTGCTGCTGATAAACGTAAAACCGAAGAAGACGCACTTAAAAAAGCAGAAGCTGAACGTAAAAAACGTGAAATCGAGGCAAAAGAGCGTGCAGCCGAGGCAGAACGTAAACGCCAGCAAGCGATGCAAGAGCAAATGCTACAAGAGCAACTTGCAAAAGAGCAGGCTGCCCGTAGTAAAATACGTCAGCAACAAGTGGTGAGCGAAGTTGATAAGTACCGTGCATTAATTATGGCGCGTATTCAACAAAACTTATTGATTGATGAAAAAATGAAAAACCAACAGTGCCGAGTCAATATTCGTTTAGGCTTTAATGGTTTAGTAACGCAAGTTAAATCATTAGGTGGCGATAAGTTAGTGTGTGAAGCTGCATTAAGAGCAGTGCGCATGGCTGACACATTACCGGTATCTAAAGATAAAGACGTATTCGAACAACTTAAGAATATTAATTTAACAATCAAGCCAGAGTTTTAAAGGAATGATATGTTCAACAAAATAAAAATAGCCTGTTTAGTTTTACTGTTTGGGTTTGTGGGTGTTGCTAATGCAGCGCTTGAAATTGTAATAACTGAGGGTGTAGATGGTGCAAGGCCTATTGCTATAGTGCCTTTTAAATACCAAGGTGTTGGTCCAATCCCTGAAAAATTAAGCAGTGTTATTGCTGCCGACTTAATGCGCAGTGGTAAGTTTAAACCTGTAGATGTAGCGCAAATGCCACAACAGCCGACCAAAGATAGCGAAATTGATTACGCATCTTGGGTTAATAAAGGTGTGGAGGCTGTATTAGTGGGCGAAGTTGAGCAGCAAACTGATGGGCGTTACTTAGTGCGTTATGAGTTAGTTGACGTGATTCGTGGCCAAATTACTGGTGGCAACACACAAATGATGAGTAATGGTAAGTTAATCAAAAGCCAAGATCATATTTTAGAAGCGCGTGAAAGTGTTATTGGTGAAAGCGGTTTTCGCCGTTACTCTCATCGAATCAGTGACGTTATATATGAAAAACTTACTGGTGAGAAAGGCGCATTTTTGACTAAAATTGCTTATGTAATAGTGCGCGATAATGATGAAAAGCCTTACCAATTAGTTGTTGCAGACTATGATGGATTTAATGAGCAAGTATTGCTTCGCTCAAAAGAGCCATTAATGTCGCCAGCGTGGTCACCAGATGGTACTAAGCTAGCGTATGTAACGTTTGAAAACCGCCAAAGCCAAATTTATATTCAAGATATTTACACGGGTAAGCGCGAAATAATCGCAA
This sequence comes from Pseudoalteromonas sp. TB25, assembly GCF_000497995.1. Lineage (NCBI taxonomy): Bacteria > Pseudomonadati > Pseudomonadota > Gammaproteobacteria > Alteromonadales > Pseudoalteromonadaceae > Pseudoalteromonas > Pseudoalteromonas sp. TB25. The sequence continues at coordinate 1,177 of NZ_AUTI01000355.1, read as the reverse complement.
GCTACCGTGGTATTAATGGCGCACCGCAGTTTTCGCCAGATGGCAAAAAGCTATTATTAGTACTTTCTAAAGACAAGACGGGTGCAACAGAAGTTTACTTGCTTGACCTGGCTACACGCAAAGAAACGCGCTTAACAAATCACCGTAGCATAGATACTGAACCATCTTGGCATCCTAATGGTCGAGATATTGTGTTTACATCTGAAAGGGGTGGTAATGCTCAGATTTATAAGTTAAATTTAAAAACAGGTAGGTCACAACGACTCACCTTTGATGGTGATATGAATCTTGCTGGTTCTATAACACCAGATGGAAAAGAATTAGTGATGGTTAACCGTACCAACGGGCAGTACCATCTTGCTAAGAAAGAGCTGGCTACAGGTGCGTTCCAAGTATTAACGAGAACACGCCTAGATGAATCACCGAGCATAGCGCCAAACGGTTCGATGATTATATATAGCACGCTTCATAATAATAAACAGGTACTTGCGCTAGTATCGATGGACGGCCGCTTTAAAGCACGGTTACCTGTGCTAGACGGACAAGTAAAGGCACCAGCTTGGTCGCCATACTTACAGTAATATTACTGGTTTACTCAAAATAGGAATCTACTCAATGCAACTTAACAAAATACTTAAAGGCCTGCTAATTGCTGTGCCAGTAATGACATTAGCAGCTTGTAGCTCATCTTCAGATATTGATGAAGGTGCTGCAAACCAATCAAATCAAGGCGTTGTTGAGCAATCAACTAACACTGATACAGTTGAAGTAGCTACAATCTCTCCTGAGCAACAAGCAGAAGAGCAACTTCGTCAAAAGTACGAAGCACTTCGCCAAGAGCAAGTAATCTACTTTGATTTTGATAAAGCGACAGTTGAAGGCAAATACGCTGATTTACTTCGTGCACATGCTGAGTTTTTAGTTCAAAACTCATCAGTTAAAGTACTAATTGAAGGCCACGCAGATGAACGCGGTACTCCAGAGTACAATATTGCACTAGGTGAGCACCGTGGCCAAGCAGTTGAAAAATACCTATTAAGCTTAGGTGTTTCAGCTAGCCAAATGTCAGTGGTAAGCTACGGTGAAGAGAAGCCAATGGTTAAGTCTCGCACTGAATCAGCTTTCGCTAAAAACCGCCGTGCGGTACTAGTTTACTAAGATAAGAGATATTATGAAG
>NZ_AUTI01000354.1:0-4544 GCF_000497995.1 Pseudoalteromonas sp. TB25 | reverse complement strand
GTATGTACAAGGGGAGTAAGTAGAGATGATGTTTATCGGCATTGATATTAGTAAAGAGAAGATTGATTTATCGTGGTTGAGAGACCAACTTACAAATAAAATTAAAACAAAAGTCTTTAAAAACAAGCGCCAAGATTTTGTAACAATAGAAAAATGGCTTTTAAATACAACAAAAAGCGCTGCTAATGAGCTCGTTATCACCCTCGAACCAACGGGTGTTTATCATGAAGCACTGATGTATTTTTTATACGAGCAAGGCTTTAATATTATTTTAGCGAACCCTGGTAAAGCTAAAAAGTATGCAGACGCTTTAAACATAATTCATAAAACAGACAAATCTGATGCAACGATGCTTGCTCATTATGGCTGTGCCAAGCACGCAGTCGTTAATTATTGGCAACCTGAAGCATTAGCAATTAGAGAGCTTAAAGCCCTTATCCGTCGTTTAGATGCGCTTGAGAGTAACCGGCAACGAGAAGCGAACCGATTAGAAGCAAGTGAATTCAGCAACGTTTCTGCGCGTGTTTGCCAATCTATAAAAGTGACTATCGCGTTTTTAGACGATGAAATTAAACAACTTAAATCTGACATTGATAACCACATAGATAATGAACCTGATTTAAAAAGAAACAGGAAACTACTTGAGTCAATCCCTGGCATAGGGCCCGTATTATCGAGAGAGCTGACGTATTTGTTTGCGGCTAAAAAATTTAATAAAGCCAAAGAAGCGGCGGCTTATTGTGGATTAATCCCACGGCATAATGAATCGGGTAAATTAAAAGGGCGAACATCAATCAGTAAACTTGGCCCAGCCAGAATTCGATGTAAACTTTATATGGCAGCCGTTGTTGCTGGGCAATGGAATAAAACAATAAAACGACACAAGTTAACGTTAATAAATAATGGTAAAACACCAATGCAAGCTGTGTGTGCAAATATGCGAAAGCTAATTCATATATGTTTTGGTGTAATAAAAAACCAAGAAGCGTTTAAGCTCCAAGAAAGTTAAATACGACCTTGAAGCTTAAAATGAGAGATGGTATCTACAGGTGTTGCGCTTGGCCTTATTTAAAAGCCAAAGCACGATATGAAATCGCACCTATGCTTTTGTTAAGAGCGGTGTTTGCAATGATGTAGGTGAGGTTTTATACCTCGCTTAAAAATACATTTTTTACCACAGGAAAGTGAATTACTGTTCAATGTAGCGCTTAAAAGTAATGAGGCAATTAACCCTGTTATTCGCCTCATTGCATGATGCAAATAAATAACATAGACTGAAGCTAATTACCTTTAGGACTAAAGACTATGTGGATATGGCAACAGCAAAACTGGCCAAACTTTACGTGGGATGCTGCAGCGCTTGCTCCTTTACTAAGGGATCTTTCATATAATCAAGGTTTATTAGTAGGGCGTATGGGCGTGCAAAGTGCTCAACAAAAGCAGCAAGCCCTTGATACTTTACTTGCAAATATTATTCACTCCAGTGCGATTGAGGGTGAAAAGCTTAATGCATTTTCGGTTCGCTCTTCTCTTGCTAAAAAGCTCAATATTAATGAGCAGCCTTACCCAACAACAGTGCAAAGCGATAATCTTGCAGAGATTATGCTTGATGCAATAAATAACACACACTCACCGCTTAATTTAGAACGAGTGCTTAATTGGCATCGCTTATTATTTGCAGGTGAGCAAAGCTTATTTACTAAAATTGAGGGCGGGCAATTGCGTGGTGGCGAGCCAATGCAAGTGGTATCGGGGCGCTTAGATAAACCGGTATTACATTTTACGGCGCCTCCTAAAGAGCGAGTAAATAAAGAGCTTTCGCTATTTTTTAATTGGTTTAACAAAACGCAAAACGAACCTCAAATAGACCCTTTTATTCGGGCAGCTATAGCACACTTATGGTTTGTAACAATACATCCACTTGAGGATGGTAATGGGCGTATTACACGCCTTATAACCGACCTGGCATTAGCGCAAGAACATGCTGAGTCAATTCGGTTTTACGCTATGTCGGTGGCTATTTTAGAAGACAGAAAAAGCTACTACGAGGTGCTTGAAGCCACTCAACGTGGAGAGCTTTGTATTACCCAATGGGTTAAATGGTTTTTATGTATGCTTAATAATGCGATACACCATACGCTTAATAATATTGAGCAAACAATTTTTAAAACCAATTACTGGGCAAGTAAAGATCAAACAAAGCTAGGTGAGCAGCAAGTAAAAGTGCTTAATAAGTTACTTGATGGCCAATTTGAACAGGGTATTAGTGCGAGTCAGTATCAAAAGGTAGCTAAGGTTAGCCGTGCAACCGCAACACGCCATTTATCGGACTTGCAAACGCTTGGATTTTTAACAAAAACCGCCGCAGGTGGGCGTAGTACACGTTACAAAATTGCCTAATGAGGTAATTACACATATTATTCGCCTCATTGTGTGAGGCGAATAGGTGTTTGAATTGTTGTAGGTGAGGTTTTATACCTCGCTCAATGTTTTTATAAGAACAAAGCGCGATGTAAAATCGCACCTACGGTTTTGTTCAGTGCAGTGGTTTAATTATTGTAGGTGAGGTTTTATCTATGAATCTTTGTTTAGCTCTGTAATCGCTTTAATACTAAATGCGTGCATAGTTGTGTAGTGTTGCTTTTTAATGATTGTTTTAACGATACTTTGGTCAATATTTAAGTAATCGTGAACAAGAGCATTTCGTAAGCCTATAATTTTACGCCATGACAGTAGTTCTGCCTCGCTCAAAAAGCCCAAATTAGTAAGTTCGCTAAATGTTTGATAGGCGTTGCTACTGGTACTACTTTTGTGCTGCTTTAGCCAATGCTTTGATAAACCAATACACACCTCGGTCATTAACTGTAGTAATCGCTCTGCAGCTCGGTAGTCTCTACTATTAAGTGAATCGATTTGACTGAGTTCGTCGAGTTCTTGCATATATTCGTCAATATGGCGTGTTACTTCACTTAAATAAAGTGTAATTCCGGTATCAGTCATGTTTACTCGCTATGGTTTCAAATTCGAACTGGCTATATATACGCTGCTGCTCTTTCATCGCTCTAACACTATTATTGCTTATAATTATTTTTCCATATTCAATAACGTTGAAAGCTAAATAACTTGGAATAATATTTATATCAACAATCGAAATAAGTTGTTCGTTAAGATTAAGTGCATTACTTATTTCAAGCTCAAGCTCTTTTGGCCTAAGGCGCTTATCGAACGATTCCAGATCAAAGTTTTTAAATGCTATGGCTAAGTCAATGTCACTATGAGGCTGAGCTGTCCCTTTTGCATGGGAGCCATATAGCCAAACTACATCAATGTCGGTGTTTTGATGTAAATACTCAATTATTTTTTGTATAACTTCATTTGCCACGAAAAAGTAACCATTGATAAAAACAGTAATAATAACCTATCAGTTTTATAGTGAACATTAAAACTGATATTTGTTTTATTTAATTTAAAAGCTTCGCTTTTCGCGCGAGCAAGCAGTGCGCCTACAGGTGTTTAGGCGGGCTTTGTAGCGTTGATTGGGAGTTATGATCCGTTACTAAAGAGCTAAGCGCGATGTAAAATCGCATCTACGGGTTTGTTGAGTGTGGTGTTTGAGTTGTTGTAGGTGAGGTTTTATACCTCGCTTAATGTTTTTATAAAGCCAAAGCGCGATGTAAATTCCAGCCTACAATTTAAAAGCCTCGGTTTCCTCTTATTCCAACCGCGTTACTTTCACTTTTATTTTACCGGCATTAGCGCCATAAAAGCGGCTTAAGTCGTTGGCAAATGGGCAAAACTCGCCTGATTTATCTATTTTAATGTCGGCGCCGTTGGCTATTTCAAAAAGGTGGTCGTCGTTTTTATTAATAGCACCAATGAGTGAAAACCATTGTGCGCGAGGGAATCGTCTAAATGGTTCAAGTACGGCCATCGGGATTTCTTTTACGCCAAGTTGTACGTTATCGCGGTTCCAGCCTAATGGCGTGCACTTTATGCCATCGTCAAACCAGTATTGATTTGGGTATGGGGTAAAACGGTACGTAGCGCCTTGCTCTAGCATGAGGCCGGTTGCGTTGTATTGCTCTGAGGCAAATACCATTACATCTTGGCTTTGGTTAATGCTCAGCACATTCATGTTTTGATTAGCCAGTTCTATATGTTGGCTTAAACCAATAAAGCTAAGTGTGGTGTTGTCGTTGTAGCTAATTTTGTAATGCAGTTTTTTTAGCGATTCTGGGCGGTAACTGGTTAGCTTATTAATGCGTTCGGCTACGCTGTAGTGCACTAAAGGCTCAAGGTTGCTGGCTTCGTCATCAATTAATACATAGCACTGCCTATCTACTAATTTAAAAAATGGGTTAAACCAAAAGTAATTTTGTTGGTGACTTAATGCGAGCGGATCGGGCGTTACGGTTACGTCATCTTGTGCTACTAAGTTGCTATCGGGGAGCAGGGTTTCGTAATCTATATCGTGGCTAGTGAGTAACGATATATTAAGCGGTTGTTCTATTAACCACTCAAGTGCGTAGCGCAAGCAAATATCG
>NZ_AUTI01000353.1:0-2850 GCF_000497995.1 Pseudoalteromonas sp. TB25 | reverse complement strand
TGAATCGCCCCGAGTTCATCGGAGACCAGTTTGTTTAAGTCAGGCCACTTTACCTGACTCGTTTAAATTATCATAGTAGTCTGTTTCATATTGAGCTGGTGAAATATACCCAATTGAAGATAATAAGCGTTGATTATTAAACCAATTGACCCACTCTAACGTTGCGTATTCAACAGCATCAACATTCTTCCACGGGCCATTTCTGCGAATAATCTCTGTTTTAAATAATCCATTTATTGTTTCAGCCAATGCATTGTCATAAGAGTCACCCACACTGCCTACAGACGCTTGAATTCCAGCTTCAGCAAGTCGCTCAGTGTATCGTATAGACAAATATTGGCTGCCTCTGTCGCTGTGGTGAATTAACCCTTCGGGGTTGCCACGATGCCAAATAGCTTGCTCTAACGCATCAAGAATAAGCTCTGTGTGCATTGTCGTTGATACACGCCAACCTACAATGTATCGTGAAAAAACATCTATCACGAAAGCGACATAAACAAACCCACTCCATGTGGCAACATAGGTGATGTCAGCTACCCAAAGTTGATTTGGCTGCTCAGCAGTAAATTGACGATTAACTAAATCAAGTGGCTTATCTTGTTGCTCGTCAGGTATCGTTGTCTTATGTGCTTTACCCCGACGAACACCTTGAATTCCCATAACTCGCATCAATCGTTCGACTGTACAGCGGGCGACTTGATGGTCGTCAAGCTGTAGCTGCTTCCATATTTTTCTTGCACCATAAACTGACATATTATCCTCCCACACTTCGCGAATGAGTATTATCAGCTCAGCATCACGCTTTTTGCGGTTAGACAGTCGCTCAGGCTCTCTTTGTATCTGTTTATGAGAATAATACGTTGATGGTGCAATCGGCAATTCCTTGCAAATTGACTCGACACCGTAATGCTCTCTGCAAGCATCAATAAAATCCACTATTACTTCTGTTTGCGGTCGAGCTCCGCTTGGGCGAAAAAAGCGGCAGCTTGCCTCAGGATATCATTCGTTCGCTTGAGCTCTTTATTCTCGCGCTCTAAGACGGCAAGGCGTTCTTCAGTTGATTGCGTATTAGAAGAGGGTTTAGACGGTTGAGCTTGAGATTTCTTGACCCATGCTCTAAGTGTTTCTGGGGTACATCCCAGTTTATCTGAAATCGATACTAGCGCAGCCCAAAGAGAAGGGTATTCATGCTGTTGTGTGGTAACAAGCCTAATTGCACGTTCACGAAATTCTGATGTATAGCGATTTGATTTTTTCATAGTTCCAGTTTCTCAAGTTATTGAGTCTCTGGCAAACACGGGGCGATTCAGCGTAGCGGCTAAATGCGAGTTATTAATTCTCTTTTTGCTAATTATTTCAACTAGGTGAGCTGTTACATCTTCGTAAAATCCTTTCTCTTTAAGAAAGTCTTCTCTGACGGTTAAAGTACTTTGATTAATCTCAGCCAACCGATAATCATCGTTACTTAAGATGAAGTTTTTATAATTATCAGTTTGCTTAATTGTAGAAAAATTGTTGTAAATAAATTTAATCCACCTGACTTTTGACCTGATCGTACCTGTTTTCAACTTGCTAACTTCATTTATTATTAATGGATAATACTCAGGGTTATCAACTAAATCCTTGCGGATAAAGCTAAGTCTTTTAAACTCATTTTCAAGCCCAGATACCTGCCTATAAATTGCATTGAAAGCTTTCCACTTCCTCTCAAACGCGTCATATGGACTTTCTGAACAATGTGATTTAACTAAGTGAGTCAAAGCAATCAAATACGAGTGCCCCTTTACCGTTTCTTCAAAAATAACATTAACGGCGTTATGATTGAGCTTTTTAAGATTAGATAATTGATCCGCTTTACTTACAATCTGGTTTACATGTGTATTTTCTATTTTATGGCTACTCTTAAACTCTAGGTTACGAATGTAATCTATGGATATTTCCGAGATTTGAATCGCCTCCCCTAAATTACAGTAGTAATAAACTAATGCTTTAACTATTTGCGTATAGATAGCACTTGTATAGTTTTCAAATATGCCAGAAATTTCAACTTTATTACTACGTTGAGCAACAATAATAATTTTATTCCCAAATACGCTTACAGTATCTGTATATGATTTAGAAAAAGGGTATGGAACTTCTCCCTTGTAAATTTCATTATTATCTTTCTTTGCGAAGTCGATTGTTATAACGTATTTATGTTTTCTAGTTGATACCACTTAAATCCTCCAAGAATAATTGTAATTTTTAAAAGGTTTTTTCGTGCTAGTTTGGTGGATTATGTTAACCCAAAACGACTTTCAATAATGTTATGGGACAAAACTTACATGGCTATATTTATACACAGCCATTAATTAGTTCTATTTTTACTTAACCTAACCTTTAACTAAACGGTTTATAAAATTACCACTCATTTTCAAACCTTGTATCGTTCTCACATGGGTCACCATCTCTATCGCCATCCATTTTTGTATTAGGGCAGTTGTTAATAAAAAACACCGCCTCAGCACGTGAAGTCATTTGGCTGCAGTGCTGCCTGCCGTCACAGGTAAAATTTTGCGTGCTTTTTGGAATCACGATTTTTGAGTATTGCTCATCAAATGTGGCTAAATCGGCGTTGGTAATAACGGGGGTGTGGTAATTAAATTGCTCGTTACTTTTATAATGGCTGTATTTATTAACTGCGACAAAACCAAGTACAGCGATAATACTAATTGAGGCTACTTTGCCTAAAAAGCTGTCGGTAAAATTAGATTTAGCAACACGATGATGGTTTGATTTTTTAGGCGTTACTTTAAGCGCAGCTACGCCTTCTATCCGGCAATTTACGGCTTTGGTTTTACCGTCGGGCTG
>NZ_AUTI01000352.1:0-15077 GCF_000497995.1 Pseudoalteromonas sp. TB25 | reverse complement strand
CGGCGGCTTAACACGTAAAAATGGTGATAAGTTCCGTAAAGAAATCCTATCTAAAGGTAACAGCCGCGACTTAATGCAAAGCTACATTGAGTTTAGAGGTCAAAAACCAACTACCGACGCATTACTTAAGCGCCGTGGTTTAGTTGAGTAAATAACTTAATTTATTAAGCTCACTTTTATAAAAGCCCGCTTGCGGGCTTTTATTGTTTATACCCTCACATATAACAGATAAACTTAGCTCAATATTTATTAAAAGATGATGGTTATGCAGTACTTATTTGCAGTCACTTTGCTTTGGGCGTTTTCGTTTAGTTTAATTGGTGTGTATTTAGCAGGCCAAGTTGACGCTTGGTTTAGCGTATTAATACGCATAGCACTGGCAACACTGATTTTTTTACCTTTTTTAAAGCTCAAACAAACGCCTAAACCTTTAGCCTTAAAGCTTATGCTGATTGGCGCTATACAACTTGGTGTTATGTATAGCTTTTACTACCACTCATTTTTATTTTTAACCGTTCCCGAAGTGCTGCTATTTACTGTAATGACTCCTTTGTACATTACCCTGCTAAATGATGTATTGAACAGACGCTTTAACCCACGCTTTTTTATAGTCGCACTTATTGCTGTAATCGGTGCAATTACTATTCGTTACGAAAACCTAAATAGCGATTTCATAATCGGCTTATTAATCGTTCAAGGGGCGAATATAAGTTTTGCTGTAGGCCAAGTTACCTACAAACGATTAATGAATAACAATCAGCTTGATGATAAAGCCGTATTTGGATGGTTTTTTATAGGCGCACTTATTATTGCCACAATTTGCTATGCATTATTTGGTAACTCAAACAAATTACCAACCACTTTCACACAGTGGGGCATACTAATTTATTTAGGGTTGGTTGCATCAGGACTTGGTTACTTTATGTGGAATAAAGGCGCAACCCTTGTCAACGTAGGTGCTTTGGCAGTTATGAATAACTTGCTTATTCCAGCTGGGATTATAATTAACGTGCTGATCTGGAACAGAGATGCCGATATAGTTCGGTTAAGTATTGGGGCTGCTATAATGTTAGGTGCATTATTGGTCAATCAAATGCTTAATAAAAAAGTAAATTAATAAGCTTGTAGCAAAATTGTCATTAATAATCATTAAGGTAGTACAAATTTTACTTTTTAAGGATAAACAATGAAACGTATTACCTTACTTACAAGCTGTATATTGTTAGCCACACTTGCAGGCTGCGACGATGATGTAGAAATAGTAGAAAAAGAAGTGGTTGTTACCAACACCGAAGTGGAAATTGTTGAAGTACCTACGCCCATTGTTGTAGAGGTTGCTGAAGGAGTAAATATTCAGCTAGGGACTCGCCCTGACTATTTAATTAACGATATGGCGCAAAGCACACTAAAAACAAAATTAGAGTCATGCAGCGAAGGTCCTTTTTACCGCACCGATTTTTCTATTGGTCATCGCGGTGCATCAATGCAATACCCCGAACACACTAAAGAAGCCTACATTGCGGCAGCGAGAATGGGCGCTGGCATTGTTGAATGCGATGTTACATTTACAAACGACAAAGAGCTTGTTTGTCGCCACTCTCAATGCGATTTACATACCACAACTAATATTTTAGCTATTCCTGAACTTGCAGCTAAATGCAGTGTGCCATTTACACCAGCCGACCCTGCTAATGGTATTGCCGCATCAGCTAAATGTTGTACCAGCGATATAAGCTTAGCGGAGTTTTTAACCCTTGAAGGTAAAATGGATGGTGCAAACACTAATGCAACGACCGTTGCCGATTACATGGATGGCACACCAAGTTGGCGCACTGATTTATATGCCACCAACGGCACATTGATGACCCATAAACAAAGCATTGCACTGTTTAATGAGCTAGGTGTAAAAATGACACCAGAGCTAAAATCGCCACAAGTAAGTATGCCATTTGATGGAATGACGCAAGAACAATATGCGCAAAAAATGCTAGACGAGTACACGAAAATGGGTGTGCCAGCCTCAAAAGTTTATCCGCAATCATTTAACCTTGAAGACGTAAAATACTGGATTAACAATAACCCTGACTTTGCAGATAAAAGCGTTTACCTAGATGGACGTGACAGTGAAGCCGGATTTGATCCAAGTAACCCACAAACATGGCAACCGGGTATGGATGAGTTAGTGGCTGATGGGGTGAAGATTTTAGCTCCTCCAATTTGGATGATGCTAACAATAGATAACGAAAGTAATATTGTGCCATCGCAATACGCTATTGACGCAAAAGCAGCTGGTTTAAAGCTTATTGCATGGAGCCTTGAGCGCTCGGGCCCGCTTAATGAAGGTGGAGGTTATTACTATCAATCAATTGCTGATGTTATAGATAACGATGGCGACATGATGACAGTAGTCGACGTACTCGCAAAGGACGTGGGGGTAATGGGTATTTTTTCAGATTGGCCTGCCACGGTAAGTTACTACGCCAGTTGTAATAAAATGCCTGCAAGTATTTAATACCAATCTGCTTATATATGGGGTCTATTTAACGTTAAGAAAATTACGCTAGGGCCTGTTTATCTTTCGAGGTTAAATTTGCATCAGACTGTTTGGTATTTAGGCAAGGCAGAGCCTATGTAGTGTGGTTATTCCCCATAAATAGGCGATAACGTAGCATAAATGCCAAACAGGCGCTGCCCAAAGGGTTCTGCCTAGGGGCTATTTACTCTTTGTTACTCGGTTTTTACTTAGCCCACTAGGTTACAAACCTCGCGCCGCGATTAAATGCCCCCTAGATTGAACAAATTTTAATCCTGAAAGGTCAATAGGCCCTAGAACTAGGCAAAAATTTTTTATCTAGTTGTTCTAAATAAAAAATTTTTAACGACGTTGTAGTGAAATTTAATTCGTTAAATTGATCAAAGATTTATGCAGGTTGGTATAAATACTCAACGACAAAAGTCGTATATTTTATCGCGCTCAGTTACCATATCAGCATATATAATTTTATTTTACTGAGCGCTTTTTATGATAATCCAACAACATAATGCTGACTTGCCAACACCGACAGGTTTAATGCGAACAACTGTATATCGCCCTCAAGCGCAAGGACAGTTCCCTGCTATCATTTTTTATTCTGAAATATTTCAGCAAACTGCCCCCATCGCACGCAGCGCAGCTATTTTAGCAAGCCATGGCTTTGTAGTGTTAGTGCCTGAAGTGTTTCATGAGTTAAACCCTATAGGCACTGTGCTTGCTTATGATGATACAGGTAAAGACAAAGGCAATGCCGACAAGTGGGCAAAGCCACTTGAGCACCACGACAGTGACACACAAACTATGATCGACTTCATTAGATTACAAAGCTATTGCACAGGCTCCGTCGGCGCAATGGGCGTATGTATTGGCGGTCACTTAGCTTACAGAGCGGCACTAAATCCTGAAATTAATGCGGCTTTTTGTTTATACGCAACTGATATTCACAGCAATACATTACCTGCGCAACCTGGAAATAACTCATTCGAGCGTATGGCTGATATACAAGGCGAAATTCACTTTATATGGGGCAAACAAGACCCGCATGTGCCAAAAGAAGGCCGCGCTAAAATATACCAGCAATGCGTAAGCACAGGCATCAATTACCAGTGGCAGGAAGTTAACGCACAGCATGCCTTTATGCGTGATGAAGGTGAGCGATACGATGCAGCCCTTGCGATAAATATGTATCAACAAGCGGTGGCATTATTTAGCCGAACTTTATAAATGCTGTAAAAACTACTCATTAAGTACTTTTCAGCATACCTAAAGCGGTATGCTGTTTTACAAAGTATGCTTTTAAGTAATCAATAAACAATCGTAGCTTTTTAGAGCCCGCAGCCCCTGGCGGAAATACCCCGTAAAGCTCAATATCTTTGCTTTTATAATCATCTAATATTATTTCAAGCAGTCCAGCTTGCACTTTTGGCCACGCATCGTAAAGCGGAATACGCCCAATGCCATGCCCTGCTTCAACAAAAGCAGTACGAGCAGCGGCATTATTGGTGCTTAAGGCGCCTTGCATTGTAATATCGTGTTTTTTGCCATCTTTTTGAAGTGTTAATGTTTTACTGCCCAATTGATAAACGACCCATTGGTGCTCTGCTAGCTCTAAAGGCGTTTTAGGTTTACCAAAATGTGCAAAGTATTCCGGCGCGCCACAAATACAAGTGCTCATTGTAGTCAGCTTGGTTGCCTGCAAGTTGGAGTCACTCAGTGCCACGCCCCTAATTGCAAAATCAAACCCATTTTTAATAATATCAACCACATCGTCAGTAAGCTGTAAGTCTATTTGAATTTTAGGGTATTGGCGCTTAAACGTATTTATTGCAGGCACAATTAACTGCATTCCCACATTTACTGGGCAACTAATTTTAAGTAAACCTTGTGGCTCGCTCTTTATATTTTCTATTTGCTGATTAGCCGCATTAGCTTGTTCGGTAATTATTCTACAACGCTCATAATAAGCAATGCCTGCTTCAGTGAGCGCCATGGTACGGGTTGAGCGATTTAGTAAAGTAACTTCAAGCTGCGTTTCTAATTTTTTTAAATGATAACTTGCAACTGCTCGCGTAAGCCCTAGCTGTTTGGCAGCAGCGGTTAAGCTGCCCTGCTCTACAATTTGTGCAAATACAACCATGCTCTTTAACTGCTCAAACGACACTTTCATAAATGCTCCGTAGTGTATTTTAAATTCAACCTTTTTATTGTATCAATTATTAAACCAATAAAGTTAAATTTATCATCGTTGTTTAAAGCAGTGTTAGTGCATATAGTAATTGGTAAGCAAGATAAACTAATTCAAATCATCAGAAGGAATATATTCAATGTCTAAAAAAGTACTTATGGTTCTTACATCTCACGCAGAACTTGGTAACACTGGCGAAAAAACAGGTTTTTGGGTAGAAGAATTTGCAGCCCCTTATTACGCATTTGTTGATGCAGGCGTTGAAGTAACATTAGCGTCTCCAGCTGGCGGCCAACCACCCATTGATCCGACAAGTACACTTGCCGATTTTCAAACAGATGCAACAAAACGTTACGACGCCGATAGCGCGGCGCAAACATTAATGGCAAACACTAAAGTGTTGAGTGAAGTAAAATCTAGCGATTTTGACGCTGTATTTTACCCAGGCGGCCACGGCCCATTATGGGACTTGGTTGACAACACAGATTCAATCTCTCTTATCGAAAGCTTTGTAAAAGAGCAAAAACCTGTTGCTGCGGTATGTCATGCAAGTGCTGCATTTTTAAATGTTAAAGATGCCGATGGCAATGCACTAGTAGCGGGTAAAAAAGTAACTGGTTTTACTAACTCTGAAGAAGCTGCAGTGCAACTTACCGATATCGTGCCATTTTTAGTTGAAGACGAGCTAATTAAAAAAGGTGGCGATTATCAAAAAACTGACGACTGGGGTGTATTAGCACTAGAAGACGGTTTAGTAATTACCGGCCAAAACCCAGCAAGCTCTGAACTAGCTGCAAAAAAACTATTAACTAAATTAGGTTAATAGTGAGTAATAATTAAAATTAAGCACAGCATTTTATGCTGTGCTTTTTTAATTGCTTTTCATTAGCAAATACAATTCCTATACTGGCAACTCTTAAAGTCAATTAGGGCGATTATATGGCAACCAAGCCAACCACACTGTCATTACTAACTAGTACCCGTTTCGCAATATTTAGTATTGTTGTTATTTGCTTCGTACTACAAGTGATCAATAGTCTACCTGGCATAAATCTTAATGGTTTAGGCATATATCCACGCAGTATCCAAGGATTAATTGGCATACTATGCGCACCTTTTTTACATGGTAGCTGGTGGCACTTTGCCAGTAATATGATCCCATTTGTAGTATTAAGTTGGCTAATTTGCCAGTACAGCGTAAAACGTTTTTATAACGTATTTATTTTTACCGCTCTAGTCGGTGGGCTCTTAGTTTGGGCATTTGGGCGCAGTAACATACATGTTGGTTTAAGCGGTGTTATATATGGTTTATGGGGCTTTATTCTATGCTACGGCTTAGTAAGACGCTCATTAAAATCAATTATAATTGCAGTTGTAGTGGCTATACTTTATAGCGGTTTTATATGGGGTGTTTTACCTCAGCGCTATCATGTATCGTTTGAAAGCCATTTATTTGGAGCGCTAAGCGGGTTGTTTTTAGGTTATAGATTAGCAAAAGCCGATAAATTAAAAGGTCGGTAAATTAAATATTTAGGGCCTTTAATTAATTTTTTATGGCCACATTTATGAGTAAGTATTAAACATTTCCATTTAACATTGAGGTTATTTATGAGTGATCAAAACGAATACACGCCACCAAAAGTATGGACGTGGGAAAGTGAAAGTGGCGGTAAATTTGCCAGCATTAACCGCCCAATTGCAGGCGCGACTCATGACAAAACTCTACCTATTGGCGAGCACGCATTTCAGCTTTATTCTCTTGCTACGCCAAATGGCCAAAAAGCTACAATCATGTTTGAAGAGCTTTTACAGCTTGGTTGCACCGATGCAGACTATGACGCATATTTAATAAACATAGGTGATGGCGATCAGTTTGGATCTGACTTTGTTGATATTAATCCAAACTCAAAAATCCCAGCGCTAATGGATCATTCAACTACCCCACCTACTCGCGTTTTTGAATCGGGTTCTATTTTACAATATTTGGCTGAAAAATTTGATGTACTCATCCCTAAGGATTTAAAAGCTAAAACGCAGTGTCGTAACTGGCTATTTTGGCAAATGGGATCAGCGCCATACTTAGGTGGTGGGTTTGGTCACTTTTATAGTTACGCACCAAGTAAAATGCAATACCCTATTGATCGTTTTACCATGGAAACTAAACGCCAACTTGACGTGTTAAATCGTCATTTAAGCGAAAATGAATACATGGCGGGTGATGAATACTCAATTGCCGATATTGCAATTTGGCCTTGGTATGGCTCGCTTGTTTTAGGCGACTTATATGATGCAGCTGAATTTTTAGATGTTGCCTCATACACTCATGTTGTTCGTTGGGCAAAACAAGTTGCTGATCGCCCTGCTGTAAAGCGCGGCCGCCGCGTAAATCGCACATGGGGCCCTGAAGAAGATCAAATGGCAGAGCGCCATAACGATAGTGATTTCGAAGGTTAAATCTACTAAACAGCAAGTAAAGTCGTTAACACTTTAACCTGCTTAATAATTTTAAGGCTCATAATGATTATTTATTATGAGCCTTTTTACTGTGCTAGCTTTTTTTTTTGCTTTCATAAACTATATTTATTCTTATACTCAGGATTAGAGCCTAACTAATCGATGTTTAATACGCTTTTGTTCATCTGAAATATTTGCTGTATTTCTTGAACGTTTCTCCATCGCTAGTTGGAGTGACTTTTGTATAAGGTTTTACTTAGTGCCATATAAAAATCTAAATAGTGAAGAACGCAGAGAAACCGTTAAAATTTTATACTCTAATGCCATCTCTGGCATTGCCATTTCGATTGTAGTCAGTTTTATATTAGTGTTTGCTTTTGATTTAAATAACCAGAAAATATCCTACGAAAAAAGTATCTGGCTAAGCATTATGGTTGTCTTATTAGCAGCTCGCGCTATTGATGTAATGTGGTTTTATAAAACCAAAAAGGATAGCCCGTTATTTAATGCTGACACATACTCAAAAAGATTTTCAACCGGGTGTATTTTAACTGCGCTATCGTGGTGTGGGTATGCACTTTGGTTTCATAGCACCTCATCAGCAATAGAGACGACGACCACGATTGCTATTTTATCTGCCTTCGCAGGAGGCTCTGCAAATCTGCTTTCAGGAAGCCGAGTAACCGCTGTACTCTATAGCATTATTTTATTGGCGCCCTACTCTTTTTTATTAACCTTTTCTAACGAAAACTACAACTCTGTCCTCGGTATTTTAGGCCTAGCATTTACTGCTATTATGGTGGCTTCATCGTACAAATCAGCCACATTTACACACAGCGCAATCAAGCTCAAAAACCAAAACAGAGAGCTGCTTAATGAAATGGAAAACAAGGTAGAGCAACGCACTGAAGAAATTTACCACCTGTCTAATACCGATCCACTTACAAATCTATTAAACCGAACCGCATTTTTAAAAAATGCAAACAGACAACTAGCAGACAACCCTCAAGAACCCTTTGCTTTATTATTCGTAGATTTAGATGGATTTAAACAAATAAATGATTCGTTGGGTCATAAAGTAGGCGATAAAGTATTAAAAGAAATAGCACGAAGAATTAGTAATGTATGCAATCAACAGCTTTTTAAATGCCGATGGGGCGGGGATGAGTTTTTAATTTTAGCAACGTATCAAAAACAAGCTGAGCTTATCGAGTTTGCAGATAAAGTACTTCAAAGCATTGGTGCCGAGCATGAAACATATAAATATCAAAAATGGGTATCTGCAACTATTGGTATTGCCATGTATCCTGAGCACGGGAGTGATTTTAATACTTTAATTCGCTCTGCTGATACTGCAATGTATCACCAAAAACGCATCGCGAAAGGCAATATGAATATTTATAACGATTCACTCAAATTAATACAAGAAAGAGAGTATCTTTTGAGTCAACGCCTAGCCAGTGCCATAGAAGAAAATAGTTTAAGGCTAGTATTTCAACCAATTGTTGATAGCAAAACCTCAAAAGTAACCTCTTTTGAATCATTATTACGCTGGCAACTAGATGGTGAAAATATTTTCCCTGATGAATTTATAGCTATTGCCGAGCAATACGGTTTAATAACCGAGTTAGGTATTTGGGTAATAGAACAGGCATGTATACAAGCAACAAAATTAAGTCACTTACAACCACAAATTGCTATAAGCGTAAACGTATCGGTTATTCAGCTACAAGATCCTGATTTTGTATCTAAGGTATTAAAAATAGTAAATCGCCACCAGGTAGAACCTAAAAACCTACACATAGAAATTACTGAGTCAGTATTTGCCGAGGATAAACTCACATTTTTGACAGCCGTTAAAGCACTACAAAAACAAGGCTTTTGTATTTCAATTGATGATTTTGGTACAGGCTACTCATCACTATCAAGCATGCTTGATATTGGTGTAGATATAGTAAAAATAGACAGAAGCTTTATTCAAAATATGGATAAAAGAGGGTTAAGTATTATTCATGCAATTGTACAAATGGCCTCTACTTTAGATTTTACTGTTGTTGCAGAAGGCGTTGAAACTATTGAGCAAGCAAACACACTCACTAAAATTGGTGTATCTCACCTACAAGGTTATTACTTTTCAAAACCGATGGAAGTAGGTTTTGTAGATGCTTATTTAAATGAGCAAAATAAGCAATGTAGTTAATAGCAAACACCTCTAAAAGCGCTTAGCTACCATATGAGTTATGCGCTACCTTTCTTATTAGGGCCTGTTTATTTTTTGAGGTTGAATTTGCAGTAGACTGTCTGGTATTTAAGCAAGGCAGAGCCTATGAAGTGTGGTTATTAACCATACATAGTTGATAACGTAGTATTAATGCCAAACATGCGCTGCCCAAAGGTTCTGCCTAGGGAGATAGACTCTTTGTTACTAGGTTACAAACCTCGCGCCGCGATTAAATCGTCCTTAGATTGAACAAATTTCAATCCTTAAAGGTCAACAGCCCCTTCCTAAAACATAATCTTACAATTGCTTACACCCAGTACATAATAATTAGCGTAGGCTAAATATAATCCAACTTACATATGTATATTACGTTTAAACGAAAAAGCCCCAGCGCTGGATAGTACGTAAAATTATGCGCTGACGCTGCTTAAATAATAAAAATTTTAACGATACAACTAAATATAAAAAAGGAATTTGCATGATAAAACCACTTTGCTATTCACTCATCACTTTACTTACCCCCATAAGCGTTATAGCTCAAACAATGGCAATAAAAACAACGGATGAATTAGTATCAACCGATTCAGAGATTTTATTTGCATATAATAAAGAATTAAAACAATTAGAAGCCATCAATTTACTTACATCACTTAGTAGTGAACTTGCTTTACCAAAAAACGCCATCGGGTTTGATGTGGCAACACTTGCTAACATCACCGATAAACAAGCACTCGTACTAACAAGTGATGGCGTATATAAAGCCCAAGCAGGTAAACCAACATTGTTGTTTAATTATGAGTCGGTTCTTAATCAATTAAAAATAGATAAATTTGAAAAAGTAGACTTTGTTTTCGATGCTAACAACGATGGTCTAAGCGATATTTTCATTCCTGGGTTAGCAAGCAGTACTTTATACATTCAAAATAAAGATGGCAGCTTTAAGCCTAACCAATTTAAGCAAATACCTAAATATGAAGGCCGCTTTTCAGGAAAAGGGCTTTCTTTAGAAGTTAATATTAACAATAAACCTGTGGTTATCGATTTTAACCACGACGGATTAAACGACCTGGTTTTTTCAAATGACTTTGGAGCAGATGTACTACTTGCTAATTCAGAGGGCTTTGAGAAAAAGCTCACCTCAATTGATTTTAGCATTGAGCTAGGCGAGCTAAGCAATGGCGAGACTCGCAAAATAAAGCAAATTATTGATATTAATAACGACGGATTTCTAGATTTTACAACCAGACAGTTTAAGCCTACACAAGGTATGGACTCGCTAGATATAAAAATAGCACATACTTTGTACCTAGGGAGTGCTAAAGGTTTTGCTAATACGCCCATTACCTTATTTGAAACACAGGGCCCTAGTGAGTTATTGCTCAAAACTGATTTTAATAATGATGGCTTAATTGATTTACAAAAAATGGACTTAGATATTGGCTTAGGTACTATCGCCTCTATGGCATTAGGCGGTGGCAGTACTGATGTAGATGTAGAAATGAATCTTTATAAGCAGCAACCCGACGGCTCATTTGCCAATAAATCGAGTATTGAACTTGATTTAGAAATGGAAGTGGGGATGAATGGCGATGAATCAGAACCGGCTCTCTATTTAGGTGACATTAACGGCGATAGCTATATTGATGCGGTATACAAATACAGTAAAAAAACGCTGTATATTTATTATGGAGAGCAAGACTCACTGCTAAATGATAAACGCAAAAAATTAAAGCTAACGCTGCCTAAAAATAATAAAGATATTCTTCTGGTAGATATAAACCAAGACGGTAAAAAAGATTTTGTATTTAAATTTACCGAAGAAGATGGCACCAGCAAAATAGAAACACGATTAAATTAAGCCAATAAAAAAGCCCAACAGAATTAACCGTTGGGCTTTGGACTTAAGACTTTCGAGTAACAGTCAGCTTTACTCTAAGTAATAACACCTAAGCAGTTACATTTAGCAGTGAATCGCCTTCACTTAAACCAAACTTCTCTTGCACTGATGCAAGGATTGATTCTTTATCTTCATCAGACAACTGGTTTGAATACTCAGTTAAGAGCTCATCTAAGTAGCTCACTACCTCGTCTGTATCGACTGATTCTAATGAGTTTTGTGGCGGTGGCGGCGGTCTTTGACCTTCTGCTCTTCCTGCATCACCAATGCTTTTAGCATCAAACTCGAGTTCGCCCATTAAATCAGCAAGCTCTTTTGTTGGTTCAATACCTTGTTCTTTAAATGCAGCTTGAATACTTTGCGCATCGTCGCTAGTTAAGTTTTCTGCATCAAACTGTGCAAGCGTTTCTTTAACAAAATCACTTTGCTCTGTTGTTAATTTTGCAGCTTGACTACTTTGTTGCGGCACAAAACTCACAGAGCTGCTGCCAATATTATTAATCATTTTAGTATCCTTTCAACGTTCACGACGAGGTGGTTTATGATCGCTAAGCTCTTGTTCACTAATTTCGCCATTACCATCGGCATCTATAGAATCAAAAATTGTTTGTGCATCACCGTGCGGCGGTTTTTTAGCACTAAACTCTTCAAAGCTGATTACGCCATCACCATCAGTATCAATAGTTGAAAAGTCAGGTTTTTCAGGAGGATTGTCACCGCCTCGAGCAGCTACATTAGCTGAAAAAGCAATAGATAATATTGCCACAGTGGCAAGAGTTGAAAAATGCTTCATAGTAATAACCTCGTATTTAAGAATTAAACTAAGCTTACGCTTTAAAAACGCAAACAATGTGCAAATAATGAGGAAGTAATAAATTATTTTTAATAAAAACTGATGATTCAAAAAAAGTTCTGGTTGATTGCTTTGCAATCAATATATAAGCTAATAAAATAATACGATTAATTACTCTCTGGCAGTAGTGTTACTGCCCTTAATTCTCAAAGCTGATATACTGCTTGAGCCAATTAAACAAACAAATACAGAGCACTTTCATAAATAATGATTAATAACCAACCCTACTTAGCAGGCAATCTGTGAAAATACCTAAACGCCTACAACCTCTTGTTGATGATGGCCTTATTGACGAAGTAATAAGCCGACTAATGAGCGGTAAAGAAGCCGATGTATTTATTGTGCGTTGTGGTGAACATATTCGCTGTGCGAAAGTGTATAAAGATGCGGTTAAACGTAGTTTTAAAAAAGCGGCACAATATCAAGAAGGCCGAAAGGTACGTGGTGGACGCCAAGCGCGTGCTATGGGTAAACGCTCTAGCTATGGCCGCCAATTAGAAGAAGAAATTTGGCAAAATGCCGAAGTTGATGCGTTATCTCGTTTAGCTGGCGTGGGTGTACGTGTTCCTGATACTTACTTTTGTATTGATGGCGTGCTGCTTATGGAGCTCGTCTCTGATGAAGATGGTAACGTAGCCCCTCAACTAGGACATGTCGTTTTTAGTGAAGAGCAAGCGATTGAGCAGTATAAACTCATGATACATTACATTAAGCTAATGCTTTGCGCAGGTATAATACACGGTGATTTATCTGAGTTTAATGTACTTGTAGATAATAACGGCCCTGTAATTATAGATTTACCGCAAGCCGTTAACGCCTCAGCAAATAACAGTGCACAAGCTATGTTCGCACGCGATGTCAATAACATACGCCGATACTATGGTGAATTTGCGCCAAGCATACTAAAAACTCAATACGCTAAAGAAATGTGGGCACTATTTGAAGAGGCCAATTTAACGCCTAATTCAACGCTTACAGGTGAATTTGAAGACAGCGACGAACTTGCTGATGTAGATTCTATTCTTGATGAAATCCAAGCTGCCGAATACGAAGAGTTTGACCGTTTAGAGCGAATTAAAAATGCTGACGACGATGAGTAACTCATCGTCATAGCTCATTCCACCTTACTGTGGATGCACAAACCGGTAGCCAACCCCATAAACAGACTGGATAACACTTTCAGTTTGTGTCACTTCATCTAGTTTTTTACGCAACTTTTTAATATGGCTATCAATTGTACGGTGGCTCACAATACGCTGATCGGCGTACATAGTGTCCATTAAGCTATCGCGCGAATAAATACGATTTGGGTTGTTAAACAAAGGTTTAAATAGCTGAAATTCAAAGTTCGTCAATTCTATGCTGTTAGATTTATATTTTACGCTATAGCTGCTTTCGTCAAGCTTCATTGTTGACTCTGTAACGTCACTTGCGTTATTTAATCGCCTTAAAATAGCTTTTACGCGTGCCACCAGCTCAGCATAACTAAACGGCTTACAAATATAATCATCTGCACCTAATTCCAGCCCAAGCAGCCTATCTATTTCTTCTACTTTTGCCGATACCATAATAATAGGCACATTTGAAAAGCGCCTGATTGCTTTACACAGTTCAATACCACTTTGACCTGGTAACATTATGTCTAGCAAGATTACACTCGGCCTGTTAATTTCAAGCCAAGGTAATACTTCATTCCCGTGATGTATTTGATGAGTAATAAAGTGATGGCTGCTTAAAAAGTCACTCATTAAGTTAGCTAGCTTTACTTCATCTTCCACAATTAGTATTTGTTCACTCATAGGCATCTCTGTAAGTAACCTTAACTTTATTTTATAAGCTAAATAGTTGGCAATCTAATAATAATAGCAAGGCCGCCTAAGCTGGCTTTTTCTGCAGCGATTTCACCTTTATGACCTTTAACTATATGCTGGCAAATAGATAAACCTAAGCCAGAACCGCCTTCTTGGCGATTACGCGAACTATCTACTCGGTATAAATACTCAAATAAATGCGATAAATGCGACTGATCTACACCTACGCCATTATCTTCGATTATAAGCTCTAAATAAGTTTGCCCTTTAATGCTTATATTATTAGCCGTTAAAGAAATAGTTGTACATTGTGCATAGTGTACTGCGTTCATTAGAATATTATCGAGTAGCTGCAAAAGGCGTGTTTTATCTGCTTGTACAGTTATGTGTTTAGCGCTATTTAGTAGGTATATTTTTATATTATGTTGTTCAAGCAAAACCTGATACTTTTGCTCAATAGTATTTAATAATAACGCCATATCAGTAGGTTGCATAGTGTAGTGCATACCTCCTAACTCTGCGCTATTGAGCATATGCAAGTCGTCTATTAAGCGTTTTAAATGTAGGGCTTCATCGTTAGCCGAACTTATATTTTTTGCGTTCGGTTCTCGTATACCAAGTAGCATAGCTTCAAGTTCACCGAGTAAAATACTCATTGGCGTCCTAAGCTCATGAGAAATATTAGCAAGCCAACGCTTACGTACTTGCTCATCTTTAGCGAGTGTAAATGCAAGCGTATTAAAATCTTCGCTCAACTGTCCTAGCTCGTCTTTTCGCTCAAGCGTGAGTTTGGTCTCGTAATTACCTTGCGTTAAGCGATGCATACCGTTAGCAATTTGCTTTACAGGGCTTACTAGGTGACGAGACAATAAAAAAGTAACCATTAATGTTAGCAATACCGCAGCTAAAGCAATAAACCATAAGTAGTTAGTTTGCTGCTGTAAAAAATCAAGCTCGTAGCCATCAACCAAGCTATCTCTTTTAGAAACTGCTAAGTAACCCACTATTTTATCGTTAACAATAATTGGGGTTGTTATATATTTTAAATCGCTGAGGTATCTACCCACTACTCGCTGTTTATTTTCGTCAAGCAAAGCGTAGTGAGCAATATTTTCTGGCGGTG
>NZ_AUTI01000351.1:0-5160 GCF_000497995.1 Pseudoalteromonas sp. TB25 | reverse complement strand
GAGCCATCGGTATTTTGATCGCCGTATTTAGGGTCGCCCTTACCCTGAATAACAATAACCTTATCCCACGCGGCTTCCATTTCATCGGCAACTATTTGTGCAATCGCGGTGCGAATTTGCTGACCCATTTCAGAGCGATGGCAGGTTATTTCAACCATGCCATCGGGGCGCAGAGCTATAAATAAGTTAGCACGTTTTGCTTGCTCAGACGGTTGCTCTAACACGCCAGCAAATGCTTTTGGCGCACTGCCTACAAAATATGTGCCTAATACCAATGCGCCTATTGCGCTAGTTTTTAAAAATTGGCGGCGGTTTAGGTCAAAGTACGTATTGTCGTTTTTCATACCTCTTCCCCTTGTTCATTAGGGTCAAAATATTCAACCCCCGCCATGGTTTTAGCCGCCGACTTAATCGCTTTATGAATACGTGGGTATGTACCACAACGACAAATATTGCCCGACATATTACTCACTATTTCATCATCAGTTGGGTTGGGGTTAGCTGCTAATAAGCTTGCCGCTTGCATAATTTGTCCGCACTGACAAAATCCACATTGCGGCACTTTATGCTCAACCCACGCTTTTTGCACTGGATGATCGCCCTGCTCGCTTAGCCCTTCAATAGAGGTAATATTGCGCCCCACTACAGNCAGCCGATACCGGTAATACACATGAGCGCTGCGCTACCCCATCAATATGCACAGTACACGCACCGCACTGTGCCATACCACAGCCAAATTTAGGGCCCGTTAAATTCAATTCATCTCGCAGGTACCATAATACTGGCGTTGACGGGTCGCCAGAAAACTCATGTTTATTACCATTAATGGTAAGGGTGATCATACTAGACTCCTTGCAAAGCGCTTTACAGGACGACTCCCTACAGCGCGTGGACGGTTTTAATTTACTTACTACTTTTTAGCCTACCACTTAGAACTATTTTATTAAAATACTAATTACTAGAACGTTTGGTACTAAAAAACATTACTCATTATTAAGTAAGTTGCTAATACTAAATTAAATAGCGCTTATAACATCTTCAGATAAAACCCGTTGTTCGTCTTTGTAAACTTCAAGCCAGCCTGGCGGTGATGTATCACAACCAATAATGGTTACTTGTAACACATAACTGTAACGTCCATTTTTAAACGTATAGTGATGATTCCCGCCACTACCCTCAAAGGTAATATCACCGTTTAATAAAATCATGTCGGGCTTTTCGCTAATTTTTTTATCAATACTCCATACAGCATAACGGTAATTCCCATCGTCTAGATCATCAACGCGAATATGGTAGTTAGCCGTTTTCCAATTGAGTATTAGTTTTTTAAAAGTATTAACACTTGAATGCAGAGATTGCTTATCGTGTTCAATTAATCGTTCAGCAAATGCTTGCTCTTTAACATTTTGAGTATTTACAGTTATAATTTTGCCGTCTGTATCTACCCACAAAACACCGTTATATAGCATAATACCGCGCCAACCTACTTTCTCCCAATCAGTATTAATGTTTGAACTGGCAATAACGGCAACAAGTTCATCGTCAAACACTTCATCAAAGCGTTTAATAAACTCAGCTTCATTTTTAATGTCAGGCAATGGATATTGCCTTTTTAGAGGGTAGCGAATATGCGCAGCAATCGCAGTTTTATCCTGCGTTTTAAAAGCAGCAATAACAGGTAAAACACTCTCGTGATATTTCTGCTCAAGCGCAAATGTGTTCGATGTGAAAAATAGATATATGCAAAGTAAGATGTAATTTAGATACTTCATTAATAGCCTATTAATATGTAACAAATAAAAAGTTTTGAGTGTTATCGTTTAAAGTTAAATGTTTAAGACATTTATAATTTTGAGTTAAAAATCTAAATCCCGACTTTAAACTTTGACTATACATACAAATTGTATAATATAGATGCATTATAGGTACATACTATTTATAGGGAAATAAAATGTTAATATCCGCCAGGGAAGATCTTAGAAGCCGCCAAAAAGAAAAGCAGTTATCTGCAACCTTAAAGTCAAACCAGTATAATCTAGTTCACATGAATGCATCTGAATTTGTTGATTATATTGTTAGCCTAAAAAAGCTTGCTGGGCAAAGTCCTGGTAAAATTATTAATTGGTTTGAGACTGTATTTGAGAAAAATAATATTTCATCTGACTTATGGCCACTTTATAGAGACTGGATAAAAAATAGTTCAGGCCTTATTCCAATTGGGATGGATATAGTTGCAGTTACGGCTATAGCAACAGAAATGAAAAGAAGCGGAAAAGCTTTTGATACTTTTAAAGTAAAAAGTTATTCAGGGAAAAACTATATAATTTTCAAAGGTTATCCAGGTCTAAGACGGCACCTCACTGGAACTCGCTATTTAGCGAACAACCCACAACTTGTATCATTTGGTATAGGTAAACTCGGCGCAAAAAAATCAATTAAAACAGGCTTTTTGGTTAGCATTCTTATATCTGCAGGATTTCATACAGTAGAACAATTAGTTAATGATGAGAAGCTGTGGCACGACTTTATAGGTGGTTTCTCTGTTGATGTTGCTATTGCCGCTACATCATCTAGCATTGCATGGTATGCTGTCTCTTCTATTGTAGGCACAGCTGCTGTTGTTGCTGTAGGTCCGATGATAGCTGTAATAGTGATTGGTACTGCATTAACTTTTTTTGCTTATACTTTTATCGATAGTGATGAGTTATCTGAAAAAATTGCTTCAAGCTTAAGAGTAGCGGAAAAAAACTTAAAAAGTAATATACAAAGAGCACAAAATCAATTGCATGATGCTCAACGCTTGTATGAAGAAAGCCCCATAGAATTTATGCACCGAATTTTCGGTTTACCTTTCTTAAAATGAATTACGATAATTTAATGACATCTGAAAAATTAACTTTAAGCGAAAATATTAAACATGCTTTTTTATTTATACTGTTTTTAATTTTTACCATAGCCTCACCTTTTGCGGCATGGGTTGAAGTATCGTCAGTAATTGAAGCTTTAAACAACAACGCCCTCATTTTTAAAGAACGCAGCTTTAGCCCAAGTTTAATTTTGTGCGTTCCAATGTTTGGGACGCTAACAGGCTTACTCTGGCTAAAAATTAAGAACACTGAAATTAGCCCAAGCCTACTGAATAAGTGGTTCAAACTGTGTGGAATAACTTTATTAGTTATGGTTGTTACCATACCCGTTTACACTAACATTATTGAAAATAAAATTGAGAGTGAAGGTTATAGTATTTGTAATTGGTATGGCCGAGGCTCAATTGGTGCACCTGATATTTGGGTAAGCTCCCAAAGCTATTGCATTAAAGAAGGCTTTAAAGTCAGAGTGGAGCTAATAGATTGGTTAAAACACCAAACGACTAAACCAACTCCAAAAGATGTTACGAATAAAATAAATGAGTTGCTCACTAATAAACTTTAAAACAAAAACGAGCCCAATTTGGCTCGTTTTTGTTTTACTGATAGCTGAAAGCTAAAAACTGACCGCTTTAACCTTTGACCGCTTCGCTATTTAACCTTTTCGCTTTTATTCCGGCTCATACCCCAAGTTAGGCGATAGCCAACGTTCAGCTTCTTCAAGCGTCATATTGGTTCGCTTAGCGTAGTCTTCTACCTGATCCTTTTGCACAGCGGCTACTGCGTAGTATTTAGCCTCAGGGTGTGAGAAGTACCAACCCGAAACAGCAGCACCTGGCCACATGGCGTACGAGCTAGTTAGCTGCATACCAATGCGCTTTTCGGTATCGAGCAACTGCCAAATTTTCTTTTTCTCGGTGTGCTCTGGGCACGCTGGGTAACCTGGCGCAGGGCGAATACCTTGGTAGTTTTCGCGTATTAGCTCATCGTTTGCTAGGTTTTCGTCTGGTGCAAAACCCCAATACTCTTTACGTACTTTTTCGTGCAGGTATTCTGCAAACGCTTCGGCGAGCCTGTCGGCTACGGCTTTAACCATTATTTTGTTGTAATCGTCTTGCTGTGCGTCAAACGCATTTGCTAAGTCGTCTTCTTCTAGGCCGCCCGTTACTGCAAACGCGCCAAAGTAATCAGGCGTGCCTTTTGGTGCTATGTAGTCGGCTAGGCAATAATTAGCAAAGTCGGTTTTTTCGGTTTGCTGACGTAAATGGCACGAAGTAGTTAATACTTCTTTGCGTGTTTCGTCGGTGTATATTTCTATGTCATCACCCACGCGGTTAGCCGGGAATAAACCAATTACACCAAGTGGTTGCAAACTGCCTGCTTTTTCAAGGTCGTCTAACATATCGTTAGCGTCTTTAAATAAGCTTTGCGCTTGCTCGCCTACTACTTCATCGTCCATTATGCGCGGGTATTTACCGGCAATTGACCACGTCATAAAGTATGGCGTCCAATCTATGTATTTACGCAAAGTAGCAATTGGTACATTTTTAAACTCGGTCACGCCCAGCTTTTTAGGCACTGGTGGTGTGTAGTTATCCCAATCAAGCTTTGCTGCGTTATCGCGTGCGCGCTGGATTGTAACAGGCTTAGAGCGTGGTTTTTTACGCGCTTGTTGCTCGCGTACTTTTACATATTCAGCTTTAGTTTTAGCTAAAAAGTCAGGTTTAATGTCTTTTGATAGTAAGTTTGAAACCACACCAACTGCACGGCTTGCGTTATTTACATACACAACGCCTTTGTCATATTGCGGCTCAATTTTTACTGCGGTGTGCGCTTTAGAGGTAGTTGCACCACCAATGAGTAGCGGCAGTTCAAAACCACGGCGTTTCATTTCTTTTGCTACGTGCACCATTTCGTCAAGCGATGGGGTAATTAAGCCCGATAAACCAATAATATCGGCTTTTTCGTCGATGGCGGTTTGCAGTATTTTATCGGCAGGTACCATTACGCCTAAATCAATAACTTCGTAGTTATTACACTGTAGTACCACGCCTACAATATTTTTACCTATGTCGTGTACGTCGCCTTTTACGGTCGCCATCACTATTTTACCATTGGTTGAACCTTCTTCTTTTTCGGCTTCAATAAATGGGTCTAGGTAGGCTACGGCTCGTTTCATTACGCGCGCCGATTTAACCACTTGTGGTAAAAACATTTTACCTGCGCCAAATAAATCACCTACCACGTTCATGCCATCCATTAACGGCCCTTCAATTACGTGAATAGGTTTATC
>NZ_AUTI01000350.1:0-39387 GCF_000497995.1 Pseudoalteromonas sp. TB25 | reverse complement strand
AGCAGCGCGGCACTCTTCGGTATCTTCATCTATAAAGGTAGTAATGCCTTTTACAAGCGCGTGCTCAAGGCGTTTTTCAACAGGCCATGTGCGCCATTCTAAATCTTCTACTCGCTCGGCTTGTGCCATACCAGAGTATTTTGGTGCAAGCTCTACTAAACGCTCGCCTGCACCTGGGTCTGTGTTAAGTATTACGTCTTCAACGGCTTTACGAAGCTCTTCTGGGATGTCGTCGTAAACGGCGAGTTGCCCTGCATTTACAATGCCCATATCCATACCCGCTTTTATGGCGTGGTATAAAAATACCGAGTGAATAGCTTCACGTACTGGGTTATTACCCCTAAATGAAAACGATACATTTGACACCCCGCCCGACACTTTACAGTGCGGTAAGTTTTGTTTAATGCGGCGTGTGCCTTCAATAAATTCTACTGCGTAGTTGTCGTGCTCTTCTATACCGGTGGCTACGGCAAATATATTAGGGTCGAATATAATATCTTCTGGTGGAAAACCAATGTCTTCTACTAATATTTTGTAGCTGCGGGCACATATTTCATATTTGCGGTCTGCTGTATCAGCTTGCCCGTCAGTATCAAACGCCATTACAACGGCAGCTGCACCAAAACGTTTTATTATTTTAGCTTGGCGAATAAACGGCTCTTCGCCCTCTTTTAGCGATATAGAGTTAACAATGGCCTTACCTTGAATACACTTTAGGCCTGCTTCTATTACTTCCCATTTAGAGGAGTCGACCATAATGGGTACGCGTGAAATATCAGGCTCTGAGGCTATTAAGTTTAAAAACTTAACCATCGCGGCTTTTGAGTCCAACATGGCTTCGTCCATGTTTATATCAATAACCTGTGCGCCATTTTCTACTTGTTCGCGGGNGGGCCACTGTTAGCGCGGCTTCAAAGTCTTCTTCCATGATTAAACGTTTAAACATGGCAGAACCGGTTACATTGGTACGTTCGCCGACATTAGTAAATACTGCTATTTGTTGGGTCATGTTGGCTCCTTAATTTAAGTTACAGGCTTCAAGGCCTGATAAACGCATGCGTACTTCAAGCTCTGGCAATTGGCGTGGTTTAACGCCCGCTAGACCTTTTGCAAAAGCACGAATATGCGCAGGCGTGGTGCCACAACATCCACCTACAATATTAATAAAGCCCGATTTACCCCAATCGATAATTTCGGCTNNCTGCCATTTCAGGCGCTTCTAAGTCGTATTCACCAAACTCATTAGGCAAGCCCGCATTAGGGTGTACCGATGTAAAGGTTTCGCACACGCGCGAAAGCTCTTCTACATATTGGCGCAGTAAATCAGGGCCAAGCGCGCAGTTTAAACCAATCGAAATAGGCTTAATATGGCGAATAGAGTTATAAAATGCTTCGGTTGTTTGCCCAGAAAGCGTACGGCCAGAAGCGTCGGTAATAGTGCCCGAGATCATAACTGGTAATGTGCGCCCTGCTTGCTCAAAGGCTTCTTCTACACCAAACGAGGCGGCTTTTGCATTAAGCGTGTCGAATATAGTTTCGATTAGTATTAAATCGGCGCCGCCTTCCATTAATGCAAGGGTAGACTCTACATACGCAGTAACTAGCTTATCAAAAGTAACGTTTCGGTAACCCGGATCGTTTACGTCTGGCGAAATTGAACACGTTTTAGATGTCGGCCCTAAAACACCGGCTACATAGCGCGGTTTTTCTGGCGTTTTAGCCGTAAATTCATCGCAAATTGCGCGTGCTAATTTAGCCGACTCTAGGTTTATTTCACGGCTTAGGTTTGCCATGTCGTAATCTTCCATCGAAATAGTGGTCGAGTTAAACGTGTTGGTTTCGATAATATCGGCGCCCGCTGATAAAAAACCACGATGAATATCAGTGATTAAGTCGGGCTTGGTTAGGCTTAATAAATCGTTATTACCTTTAATTAATACATGCCAGTCTTTAAAACGCTCTCCGCGATAGTCTTCTTCTTCTAGCTTATGATCTTGGATCATGGTGCCCATTGCGCCATCTAAAATTAAAATGCGTTCTTTTAATGCGGCACTTATTTCGGCTTGCTTATTATTTGTAGGCGCGTTATTCGGCATAGTTGTTAGTCCTCACGTCTTGGCTAACTAAATTAATATCATACGGTGTGGTTTGGTACACGTAGTAATTTAACCAGTTCGAAAAAAGTAAAAAAGCATGGCTTTGCCACGTTTTTGAAGGTTGTTTGGTTGCATCGTCATCCGGAAAGTAATTTTCGGGCTTTGGTGCATTAGGGCTTTTTTTACAATCGCGCTCGTATTCTGCTTTTAGCGAGTCGGCGTCGTACTCTGGGTGGCCGGTTATAAACACTTGGCTACCCGATTTGTTTTTAAGTAAGTAAGCCCCTACTCGCGCAGAACCTGCCAGTACAACGAGTTCTTCACAGGCGTTTATTTTATTTATATCAATATGGCCGTAGCGTGAGTGCGGTACCAAAAAGGTATCGTCGAATCCGCGAGTCAGTGCGCCGTGATCAAAATAACACTGGTGAGTAAATACGCCACACAGTTTATCGTCTTTTAAATCGCGTTTTAAATTGTAACGGTGATATAACGCTGCATGCGCTGCCCAACACGAAAATAACGTAGAGGTAACGTGTTGCTCAGCCCAATCAATAATAACCTTTAACTCATCCCAATACGCTACATCGTCGTATTCTAAATGCGCAAGTGGCGCACCGGTTACTATTAATGCATCGTAATTGTTGTCTTTTACTTCTGAAAAATAACGGTAAAAGGTATCAAGGTGCTCTTCTGAGTTGCTGCTACTGCGGTGAGTGTCGAGGCGCAGTAGTTCTACGTTTACTTGCAAAGGTGAGTTGGCAAGTAAGCGAATAAACTGAACTTCGGTTTCTACTTTATTAGGCATTAAGTTTAAAATAGCCAAACGCATTGGGCGTATTTCTTGCGTTTTTGCACGACTTTTTGGCATTACAAATACGTTTTCTTGACGTAAACGTGCAATTGCCGGCAACTCGTCTTTTACTGTAATTGGCATACTTTACTCCTGTTCATAAAAACCGAGGCTTAATTATGAACTGAAAGTAAAAAATATCAACCTCTAGATGTATAGATGTCCAAATGAAATTTATTCATGATTTTTTTAAGATTTACTAAAAGTTATAGATGAGAGGGAATGCATTTATATTGAAGTACTTTGTTTTAGTGAATTGAAATAGCGCTACTAAAATCAGTAGCGCTATTATAATTAAAAACGATAATTTACAGATAAATTAAGAGCGTAAATATCGCCTTCATTTGTATCAAAATATTGGTATTCAGCACTTACTTGCCAGCGTTGAGTTAGCCTAAAGTCAATGCCGGTTCCGTACGTTACGCCGCCTTCATCGTAGTTTTGCTCAGTTATTAGCGTAGAATTTGTATCTGTACCAGTTATTGATTCTGCAAGGTTTTTTAAGTCGCCTTCATTGTAACTTAATTTATTTCTACCATAGCCACCAAATAAAAACACATCAGCTCGAGATGAAATTGGATAATTAGCTTTTACAAATATACTTGTTTGCAAATCAAGGCTTGAATCGATTTCGCTCTTAATGAATTCTGAACTCAGCGAACCGTCCTGTGGGTTCTGAGTGTAAACAATTCCGTTTAGAGGCGTTGACTCATCATTTAACCCAAAACCTATACGCCCTTCTAATGCAAAGTAACGCGAAAACTGATATCCAAACCGGCCGTAAAGCGTTGTAAACTGTATGCTATCACTCTCGTATACATCAATTTGCGTAGACCCTATCCCTATTCCTTGGTAATAACCATTTACGTGGAGTATGTCTGCTTGGCTCGAAAATGAGTATAAACCTAAAAGTAATGCCCCTAACCTTGTAACTATTTTCATGTTCATTCCTTTAAACCTTTGTAATATTTAATAATGTGATGTTTAACAACAAACTAAGTGTGGCCTGCCTATATAACTTGCTTATACTTTACAGCTTGTAAATATACTGTACCACTTTTGTTAAAAATGAAATGTATTTGAACAATATAAAACAATAGATTACAGAATTTTACACAATAGAAATCCTGTAATAGTAGTGTTTTTAACGAGCAATCAAAACAAAGTACCGCTTAGGTAAGTGTATTGTTCTATACAGCATTCGTTGACTGTTTCACCCGTCAGCCACTACAATACAACATTGAAATTTTTATTATTATTTGAAGGCTTTCCTCCATGGTTTTACCTGATAAATTTATATTCTCGATGAGTCGAGTATCTAAGGTTGTGCCACCTAAGCGCACTATCTTAAAAGATATTTCGTTGCACTTTTTTCCTGGCGCTAAAATTGGTGTGCTTGGTTTAAACGGTTCTGGTAAATCTACGTTACTACGTATTATGGCCGGTGTTGACCAAGATTTTGAAGGTGATGCACATCCTCAGCCTGGTACTAAAATTGGTTATTTACCGCAAGAACCTGTTTTAGACGAAAGTAAAACAGTACGTGAAACTGTTGAAGAAGCTGTTGGCGAAGTTAAACATGCACTTAAACGTCTTGACGAAGTGTATAACGAATACGCCATGGAAGACGCTGACTTTGACGCACTTGCAAAAGAGCAAGGCGAGCTTGAAGCTGTTATTCAGGCGCACGATGGTCATAACATCGACAACGTTTTAGAACGCGCAGCTGATGCACTTCGCCTGCCAGAGTGGGATGCTAAAATTGAGCACCTTTCAGGTGGTGAGCGTCGCCGTGTTGCTATATGTCGATTATTACTTGAAAAACCAGACATGCTTATCCTTGATGAACCTACTAACCACTTGGATGCTGAGTCGGTTGCATGGTTAGAGCGCTTCTTACACGATTACGAAGGCACTGTTGTGGCTGTAACGCATGACCGTTACTTCCTTGATAATGTAGCTGGTTGGATATTAGAGCTTGACCGTGGTGAAGGTATTCCATGGGAAGGTAACTACTCTTCTTGGCTTGAACAAAAAGATGCGCGCTTACAGCAAGAACAAAAATCTGAAAAAGCACGTCAAAAATCAATTGCACAAGAACTTGAATGGGTTCGTTCAAACCCTAAAGGTCGTCAAGCTAAGTCAAAAGCACGTATGGCTCAGTTTACTGAAATGCAGCAGTCTGATTACCAAAAACGTAACGAAACTAACGAGATGTTTATCCCACCTGGTCCGCGTTTAGGTGACCAAGTACTTGAAGTAACTAATCTTCGTAAGAGTTTTGGCGATCGAGTTTTAATTGATGACTTAAGCTTTAGCATGCCAAAAGGTGCCATTGTGGGCATTATTGGCGCGAATGGCGCGGGTAAATCAACGCTGTTTAAAATGATAAGTGGTGAGCAAACGCAAGACAGCGGTAACATCAGCGTTGGCGAAACAGTACACCTAGCTACTGTTGATCAGTTCCGCGACGGTATGGACGAAAGCAAAACTGTTTTCCAAGAAATATCAGACGGACAAGACGTACTGAAAATTGGTAACTTTGAGTTCCCAAGCCGAGCATATGTAAGTCGCTTTAACTTTAAAGGTAACGATCAGCAAAAGTTTGTTAAAGACCTATCAGGTGGTGAGCGTAACCGTTTACACCTTGCTAAGTTATTAAAAGCTGGCGGCAATGTGTTACTACTCGATGAGCCAACCAATGACTTGGACGTTGAAACACTACGTGCACTGGAGAACGCTATTTTAGAGTTCCCAGGTTGTGTAATGTGTATCTCGCATGACCGTTGGTTCCTTGACCGTATCGCTACACATATTTTAGATTACCGTGATGAAGGTCAAATTAACTTCTTTGATGGTAACTACACTGAATATGAAGAGTGGCTTAAAAAGACCCTAGGCGCTGAGGCAACTCAACCTAAACGTATTAAGTACAAAAAAATTGGCTAAAAATATTGGTTAATTTTATGTTTGTATAACTTAAGCCCTGCACTTTGCAGGGCTTTTTTATGTCACCAGCATTATAGGAGCACATCTTGCTAGCATGTAGAGAATTACCCGCTATGCTTAATTTATTATAAAAACAGTAAGGCTAAATTAGGTTATGCAAAATCGTCGACAGTTTTCTCGTGTGCTATTTTCAACTAACGCTCTGTTATGTTTTGATAGCCAACAGTATCCGTGTAAATTACTCGATCTATCGTTACATGGCGCGTTGGTTACTAATTGTGATGCATTTATTGGCAGCCACAATACGCAAGCAATACTGCGTTTTACATTACCTCAAAGCGATATAGAAATAAAAATGGAAGTAGTGATTTGCCATATTGAAGCCGATCATATTGGTCTAAAATGCCATCACATTGATATAGACAGTATTACTTATTTAAAGCGTTTAATAGAGCTAAACTTAGCCGATGATGAGCTACTGCATCGCGAATTAGCGTCACTTATTAATGACTCACAATAGACTCATTCTCTTAAGTTGATTACCATAGCGCAAACTTTATAAAGCTTGTAAATATGCGCTTAAATCCTCATTTGCCTTTGGTATACCATCCTAACTACTCGTTTAGCTTTGATCCTAAGCATCGCTTTGTAATGAGTAAATTTGCACATTTATATCAACATGTTGCAGAGCTTGGTTTAATCGGCAGTAACCTAGTTGAGCCAATATTAGGCACGCCAGAGCCGCTTGAGCTTGTGCATTGCGATAATTATATCCAAGATTTATGGCACAACCGCTTAGATGAAAAAGCCATGCGTCGCATTGGTCTACCTTGGTCAAAAGAGCTTATGGCACGTACATTTACAGCCCCTCAAGGAACGCTACAGACAGCCCGCTTAGCACTTAAACACGGTATAGCGTGTCATCTTGCTGGTGGTACACATCACGCACATAATGACTTTGGTTCAGGTTTTTGTATGGTTAACGATTTGGCCTTTACCACGCAAACTTTAATTAAATCGGGTGAGGTAACTAACGTACTTATTTTTGATTTAGACGTGCACCAAGG
This sequence comes from Pseudoalteromonas sp. TB25, assembly GCF_000497995.1. Lineage (NCBI taxonomy): Bacteria > Pseudomonadati > Pseudomonadota > Gammaproteobacteria > Alteromonadales > Pseudoalteromonadaceae > Pseudoalteromonas > Pseudoalteromonas sp. TB25. The sequence goes on along the minus strand of NZ_AUTI01000350.1, from coordinate 32,422 downwards.
TGATGGCACAGCTGCAATGTTACAGCATCAACCCTATGCGTATACTTGCTCTATCCATTGTGAAAAAAACTTCCCCTTTAGAAAGTCCGCTAGCGATTTAGACATTGGCCTGGCAAATAATATGAAGGACGACGAATACCTTGCCATAGTTAACGAAACACTAAGTTATTTACTTAAAGAGCTAAACCCAAGCTTAGTACTTTACGATGCTGGCGTTGATATTTGGCAAGGTGATGGCTTGGGTAAGTTAGATATTAGCTGGGATGGCATAGCTAAACGTGACCATTTAGTGCTAAAACGCTGCCTTGAACACAATACACCTGTAGCTACTGTGATAGGTGGAGGTTACGATAGAGATCACCTACGCCTCGCTAAACGCCACGCTATTGTTGTTGAACAAGCTGCTGGCTTTTAGTTTGAAATAAAAATGTTAAATTATCGTTCTTGTTTAATATGTAAAATAAAAAAGAGCATATTATGAAACAGCTATTTATTACCATCACGCTAATTTTATTAAGCTTTACAGCTTACGCACAAGATACAAGCTCAGAAGCAACATATCCTAAATTGCCAACATTAAATTTACAAATGGCTGATGGGTCGCCACTCAATACTCAAGATTTATTAGGTCAACCTTACGTTTTACACTTTTGGGCAACATGGTGTCCGTACTGTAAAAAGCTGCAGCCAGCACTTCAAAAAATTGATGATATGGGATTAAAAGTTATTGCCGTGAGCTTTGAAGAAGATGACGATGCTACTCCCGCTAAAGCACTTAGCGAAAGAGGTTATACTTTTAAAACAGCTGTAAAAGCCGATGCAATAGCACAGCAATTAGGTATACGAGGCACACCTACTACATTATTTGTAAATAAAGAAGGCAATGTAATTTGGCTGACTAATACGTCAAACCCAGAAGATCCAAATCTTCATTTAAATGCACGAACATTGTTACACTCCATAGACATGGCAACTGAGTAACTTATTGCGCTTTTAACTGATTAGGTGTTAAGCCTGTCCAGCGTTTAAAGGCGCGCCGAAAGTTAGGTATATCGTAAAAAGCTAAATGTTCAGCGACTTGTTCGTTATGTTTGGCGCACAGAGTAAGTAGGTAAATAGCTTTGTGCTTATTTTGCTCATCTATTAACGCTGAAAAGCGTACCCCATTGAGTTTGAGTCTGCGCTTAAATGTAGCTGAGCTCATAGCAAAGTGCTTTGCGGTGCACTCTAAATTAGCACTTGGGTGAGAGTATAAGTATCTGCAGACGGCTTCAATAAAAGTCATGCTAACTACGCTTTTATTATGTAGCTGCGACTGCGCTTGCATAAATCGTAATTGACTCGCATGCGGGTTTTTAGCCCTTAACATGGTTTTATTTAATACCCAGCGAGTACATGGCTTATCAAAACTTACCTTTAGCCCTAAATTTTGCTCGTATTCTTGAATATGCCGAGGGCGTTTAAAAGCAAAGTCGAACTGACAATGCGGGTAACTTTCGCTCACTCGTTTAAGTAAACTATAAAATGCAGTGCTGTATATCTCTAGCACATAGTGGTAAAGGCTTTCATCAAACCCATGTGCTGGCTGAATATAAATATAAACATTATCGTTTTTAATATACGTTTGGCTAAACAGCAAAGGCGCTAATTGCATTCTTAAAAGTGATAATTGCTTTAATACTTGAGCTAAATTATCGCTATATTTTAATGCCTGAGCTTCGGCTCGAGTGTCGTTAATAAGTTGGCTACCGAGTAAAAAACCACTGTCAGTACTTTTCATCAACAACTTAAATTGAGCTAATAAACGCACCTGCTGAGACACACTAAATGTATGCTGAAAATTAAGTAAGTCTTGTTCAAAAATACCGGTACCGCGTAGCAGCTTATGTAAATTTATGTTTCGGCTTTGAGCAAGCTCTACAGCTGACGTAATAAGCCCTTGAGCGCTTAAATATTTGTCGTCTTGGCTAACAAACATGTGCACGGTGCGCTACTTTTAGTTGATGCTTTTTTTGTTGTAATTGACTATGCAGTTGGCTTGTTAGTTTACCTGTACTGCTATGCGTATTACCTTGTATTAAGGCGGTAGTGACATATTGAAACTTTGCTTTTTTAGATGCTTCAACTTTAAATGCACAATGCTTTAGAGCTCCTTTAATTTGTGCCATCAACTCTTTAGCTTGCTGCTCTGTGGTGGCTGGCATCAATACCATAAAGCAATCTCCTGCGTAGCGGCACACTACATCACTTAGTCGGCAATTCATTAACAATAGCTCGCTAATTTCACGCAGTAACCGGTCGCCCTCACTAAAGCCAAACTCACTATTAAAATGCGAAAAATCACGAATATCAATAGCCCCAAGCCAGAGTGGTTGTTTGCTCGTAAGTTGCTCTTTAATTGCAGAATCTAGGTACTGCGCCTTATAAAGACCTGTAACTGAACACACCTTATCGTGCTCACGTAAATGCGCTTCACGGCGGCGTAGCTGACGATTTAATACGTACTGCTCTTGATGCCAATAATACAAACCCACACTCGTTAACAACATACCTAAAGGTGCTGGCAGAGATTCAATCCAACTGAGCCATTGATGGGCGGGATGCATTAGCCATTCATCAAGTAAATCGAGGGTTGCCGAGAACATAAATAACCCAACACCTATCACTAAGTAAGTGGTTACTTTACCCGGTGGTCTTGAAATTAATAACGCGGCAATCCATACGAGAGTCATTAATACAATACCGCCCTCCCCCATAATATCGAGCCACTGAATACTGGCGTAAGTTTTTAATACACCTAAATAACTACTTAAAAACACAGCGCTAAAAAACATCGCAATAATAGCGTTTATTAATAATCGGTGGCTGATAAAGGGGTTAAATCGCATGTGCGGTATCTCGTTTATAAATGAGTTTTAAAGTTAGTTCATACAAGTTTTTGTTAGCAGGGTCATATTAGCTCAGCTATATGACAACTAAATGATACCTACTTTAAAAACAGCCCTGCACGGTACATAACACCTGACTTTACCAGGAGTGATAAAAGCTCAATACGCTCTAGATATTGCTCAAACACCTCTAAATACATGTATTTAAACTAAACACTGTCACATTTACGTAATCAAATATCTTTAGCTTGCTCGCCATATCAAGAAACAACCCAGCAATAACCAAGAGCAAATACAATGAAAGACTTTAAAATAAAAGCACTGGTAGCCGCATTAGCCTTATGTAATTTAACGGCTTATGCAGAAGATGATGCAAAAGAAACCACAAAAAAAGATATCGAAGTTTCTGACAAAATTGTTGTATACGGTGAAATTGGCTACAGAAACCGCTCAGACGAACTCGCACCAACCTTAGAATATTCACAAGAGTACTTTCAACGTTTTGAACCATTGACCGCAGGCGATGCATTAAAACGAGTACCCAGTGTTACATTTTTATCGGATGTGCTTGAATCGGATGGTGCACGTATGCGGGGGTTAAGCCCTGCTTATACAAAGGTGCTTATAAACGGTGAAGAAGTACCTGGCGCTGGTGCCGACCGTTCATTTTTTGTTGACCGAATTCCGGCTGAGTTAATTGAACGCGTTGAAATTATTCGCTCATCAAGTGCTAACCGCTCAGCCGATGCTATTGCGGGCACATTAAATATTGTATTGCGCGATGGTTACAGTTTAGATGGCGGTTACTTGCGTGCTGGTGGCTTGCTTTATGACGATGGTGAATTTAAAGAAAGCTTGGCTGCTGTGTACGGTACTGAATTTGCTGGTGGGCGCTTATTACTTGGTGCAAATTTACAAGGCAGATATAACCCAAAACAAAAAACTAGTTTGCGCTACGGCGATAGCCCTGAAAACAATATAAATTTTCAAACAGAAGAGTTTGATAACCGCGAAGACCAATCAGACACTCGCGATGGCGACGACACATCACTTAACTCCAGCTACGAAATTGTTTTTGACGACGATAGTCAGTTTAATATTAGCGCTATGTGGGTTGATACAGAGCGTACTGAGGATGAACGTTCATTTGAATACAACGACCCAACTGCAACCAATAACGATATTGTAAATGGCGGTAACTTAGAAACAGATAATGCCAATGTTAAATATATTGACCAAACTAATTACAACATCAATACCGCTTATGAATTTCCACTACTAAGCGGCACAAGTAAGTTTAAATTTGGCTTTGCTCGGTTTGAAGAGTCTGTTTATGAGGAAGAAGTCGAATTAGATACCTCAGAGCTGCCTATGGTATTTGAAGAAGAGCAAACTAAAAGTGAAATAGATGATAAAGAATGGACTCTACAGTGGCAACACAGCCAACCTTGGGGTGACAGCAAAGAAATTCAGCTTGGTGCATTTTTACAAAATAAAAAACGCGACAGTGAAATTTTAGAATCGCAAAACGAATTAGAACTTGCACTTACCAGTTGGGATCAATACGCAGCATCACCTTTAACGCTTGCTGCATTTAATAGCGAGTACGAAGCGGTTACTGGTGGTGTAAATACTTTAGAAGAAGATCGCTTTGACTTATTTGCCCTTGTTAAGCACAAAGATGATTTATTTGCTTGGGAGCTGGGCGTTCGCTGGGAGTCTACCGATTCTAAAATTAATGATAAAACAATTGGCGTGACCGAAAATAATAGTTACGACTTTATCCTCCCTTCGGCACACTTTCGTTATAACGTTAGCGAAAATGGGCGTATAAGTGCATCGATTGCGCGTAGTTTACGCCGCCCTGAGTTTGATTTTTTAACGCCGGCACTTATCGAAAAAGAGCTTGGCGATAACGACCAACTAGGGAACCCTGAATTAAAACCAGAATCAGCTTGGGGTATGGACTTAGGCTACGAGTATCGCTTAGGAAAAAGTGGCGTTGTAGGTATTAATTTATTTTATCGCAAAGTAAATGACCTAATAGAAATAGCAAATACAGGACAAGAAGGCTCTGAAGGCGAAGGTACATTTGTACTGCAACCACGCAACACCGGCGATGGTAATGTTAAAGGAGTTGAGCTTGATTTATCTACTCCACTTGGCGCATTTAGCATGCCTAATACGGGTGTATTTTTAAACTACTCATGGCTTGATAGTGAAGTAACCGATTTTTTTGGAACTCGCAAATTTAACGACCAATCAGACTACGTTTATAACATTGGGTTTATTCAAGACTTACCCGAACTCAAAGCTGCATTTGGCGTAACTTACCGTAAGCAAGGTGATGCCTATGGACGTATTGTAGGTGAAGAAATAACTACATCTTACAGTGCCGACTTTGAAGTGTTTTTAGAAAAACGTTGGGAAGATGTAACGCTACGCTTGGTGGGTTCAAACCTACTTGATGCAAGTAAAGACGAAACCTTTAATAAATTTGATACCGTTGAAGATCAGTTTAGTAGAAGCTTTGATGAGTACGAAATTGAATCTGAAGAAGCGGGACCGGTTTATCAACTTATGCTGCGTTACGCATTTTAAATAAGTTTATGAGGTAGTGCTAATCACTTTATTTAGCGCTACCAAACATGAGAGAACTATAATGATAAAAAAAACATTACTGCTAATAACACTTGGCTTATGCAGTATACAAAGCGTATTGGCAAACGTAACGTACACCGATGTATTATACGAGCAACAAAAAATTGCCAACTTGACGGTGCTGCCTAAGAGCTTAAATTTTACGGTTATTGGTGATTGGGGACATAACGGGCACTTTTATCAAAAAGACGTAGCACACCAGTTAGAAATAGCGATGTTTCAAACGGATGGTGATTTTACTATTTCAACTGGCGATAACTTTTATCCCAATGGCGTGGCAAGTGTTAACGACCCGCTTTGGCAAAGTGCCTATGAAGATATTTACCATGGTCCACATACATTCGAGCCTTGGTATGTAGTACTGGGTAACCATGATTATTTAGGTAATGCGCAAGCACAACTTGATTACAGTAAAAAAAGTCAGCGCTGGAATTTACCTGCACGCTATTACAGCAAAACCTTTACTTTAAAAGGTGGCGAGCAGATATTAATGGTGTTTTTAGACACTAATACTTTAAATCCTGAATACAAAACACGCGAAAAATACAAAGCAACTCAAGGGCAAAACAGCCAAGCGCAATTAACATGGTTAAATAGCCAACTCTCAAATAGCCAAGCACGATGGAAAATAGTGGTTGGTCATCACCCACTTTATAGCAGTGGAAAACGTTACGGACTTACTGAAGGTTTACGTAATTTACTCGAGCCCATATTTGAGCAAAATGGTGTGCAAGCATACGTAGCAGGACACGAACATGACCTACAACATAACCAAATAGATGGCAGTAAACTCGACCACTTTGTATCTGGTGGTGGTAGCGAAGCGCGTTACGTAAAACAACGTGAATTTACGCGTTTTGCAGAAGCTACTCCAGGATTTTTGAGCTTTTCGATTAACAATGAAGCACTAAAAGCAACGGCTATTAACTATAAAGGCGAAGTGCGTTACAGCACTCAAAAGCGCTTTGACCAATAAAGGGTTACAACATGAACTTTAAATTAAAAACATCTATTAGCTTAATTGTAAGTAGCTTAGTGCTTAGTACATTAAGTGCGTGTAGCAATAGTAATATGGCTACAAATACGGCAGTAAAAAACACATCCGATAAAATAGTCATTAATAGTACTGAATTTGGTCCAACAGATAACATGCAAGGCTCACAAGCGGCATGGTTAAATAATAACAATTGGTTGCTAGCAAGCGAAAGCAAAGGCTTAGTGTTAGTTGAAAGTGAAACGCAACAAAGCCGCATTATAAAAAAAGGTAACTTTGAAGCGCTTGCTGTCACTAAGCTAACAGCACACTCATTTTTGGTTGCAACTATTGATAACAATCAAGATAACGTTGTTATATTTAAGCTTGAGCACACTCAAAGTGGCTGGGNCCCACCACAAGCACAACCCGATACGGTGTGTTTATTTGCTAATAAAGCGAGTGAATCAATATCGGCATTTGTACCTGATGTACGCGGGCTAATTACCGAAACTATTATTTTTGATACAGCGAATAATAAAGCGGTTAACGTAAATGTACGTGAATTTTCTGGCGTTAGTGAGGCGTCGGGTTGTGCTGTAAGTACAACAACAAATACCTTATATGTAAGTGAAAGCGAAGTAGGCATTTGGGCAATAAACGCGAACGCGGAATCGCAAGCAGATAAAAAACCGATTGCTTTAGTCGCCCCCTTTGGAAAGTTAGACAGTGAACTAGGAGCTATTTCAGCTTCGCAAGATGGTATTATCTGGTTTACTAGTACCAAAAAAAATACTGTGTATGCTTATGATCCAATTAGTAAAATGCTTAATAACTGGATGTTAAATGGTGACTTGAGCTTGGAATCGGTAGCGGTAAATTACACAAGTAACAACGCGGCAACGGCAGTGCTGTATAACGACGAAACAGGCGCTTATATTAAAAGTACACTACCTGTAACACCTATCATAAAATCATTAAAAACCAGCCCCCAATCAATTACTCAAATAAAGGCAAGTGCACAAACTGCCCCCGTACAAGCGTTTGGTGATGCAGCAGACGATCCGGCAATTTGGGTTAACCCTAAAGATGCAGCAAACAGCTTAATTTTAGGCACCGATAAACGCCGTGGACTAATGGTATACAGCCTAAATGGCAAGCTTGAACAGTCACTTGAAGTTGGTCGTTTAAATAACGTAGACCTGCGACAAAATAGCACGATTAAAAACAGTACCAATACATTAATAACTGCCAGTAACCGAACGCTTAACGGTATTAGTGTATTTACAGTACAAGCTAATAATAGTGTGAAGTACATTGCTGATATTCCTACCAATCTTGATGAAATTTATGGCTTATGTATGTACTCGTCAAATACGGGGAACTATGTATTTGTAAATGATAAATCGGGGCTATATCAGCAATATAAAATCAGTGAGAATAACGAAAAAATAACAGGCAAACTTGTTCGCGAGTTTAACCTACCAAGCCAACCAGAAGGCTGTAGTGCAGATGATGAACTAGGACAATTATTTGTAGGCGAAGAAGATGCCGGTATTTGGTTTATAGGTGCAGAGCCAACGGCAGGCAGTACACCGGTTATGCTGCAAGGTATAAATGAGCAACTTGTTGATGATGTTGAAGGTATGGAAATTTACCACAGCGACAAAACACGTTATTTAGTTGTTTCGAGCCAAGGTGATAACAGCTACGTACTGTATAAAATAAAGAATGGTACTGCGGGCATTAAAACACCTAGCTTAGAGTTTGCAGGTAAGTTTAGTGTAATAAGTGATTTGGTTAATGGTATTGATGGCTCATCAGAAACCGACGGGTTAACAGTAACATCTAAGTCTCTTCCGGGTTATCCTGAAGGTATTTTAGTTGTACAAGATGGTTATAACCGTATGCCACAGCAGCCTCAAAACTTTAAAATAATAGATTGGCGAGAAGTAAAAAAAGCAATTAAGTAGTGCTTATTTAGTCGCCATTATTTTAATGTCGCATTGAGATTACCTTGAAATTGTATAAAAGGCTCATTTGAGCCTTTTATACAATTCTTTGCAGTTAAGTATTAAGTGTAATTAACTCAATGTAATATATATTTTTATACTACAATTTAAGCTCATAAATTAATTGAGATTATAATGCGCCTACTACTTACTTTATTACTAGTTACTTTAAGTGGCTTTGCTGTAGCAGAAGAAGAAAAAACAGAACTACCACCGGTAGACCCCACTTACAATGCTGAGCATCCTATGGCTTTGGTTAATCAAGGCTCATCTATAATTGCGATTAACTTACCTAGTTATAATTCTCCAGATGATGTGCAAGTTGTTTATAAAATAGGAAACCCCGATGTCGCACTCTTAAACTTTGTTAGAAATGCTGAGCTAATCACGGTTAAGCCACAAGCGTTTAATATTCAACATTTAATGCGTGGTGAAGAAATTACGATTATTGCCGATATTTACGAGGGTGATTATCAACAAGGTGGCAGCTTAATTTACTCAAAAAAAGAGCTTGAACTGAGTAAGCAACTGTATGCCAGAGAGCTAAAAGATTTAAGTGAATCATCGCAATGGCAAGATTACGACATGATTAATCTAGGCGGTACTGAGCGTATTTATATTCATAAAATTCAACAAGCGCCGAGCTATAACCATCTTATTTTTGTTGATTTAGTTAATGCATGTATGCAAAAGCTTCGTACCTCAAAACGTGTCCCAGCTGAAAATGAGCTTACCTATAAATTTATTAACTGCGGCACCCTCAAACCACTTTATTACAATGCTGATGATTTTAGAAAGTAAAAGGGTGAGAATACTGATGTTCAATTATTTTAATATTTAGGCATAAAAAAAGGCCCTTTCGAGCCTTTGGATTAACTTTGGAATAGTTAAAAATTTTTAAATTAGGTAAGCGTTAATAGCTGTGGAGCAACACTATGATAATCAACAGCCATAGCAATACTTAACGCTGTAATATTAATAATTGAAAATGCGAACACTTTACGTGCCCAGCTACTCATATCAATATTACGACGATAACCACGCAGCGCCATTAGCAACCACCAAAAGCTGGTAATACAAGCAACAGCCATAAAGGCAGCACCTGTGTAGCCAGTAATTGGTAGCAACATCACCACCAATGCATATACAGCAATGTAAAGTACGATATGGCGCTTTGCTTTATCAATTCCTTGCGCTACAGGTAATACAGGAATACCTGCAGCTTGGTAATCTTTAAAGCGAAAAATAGCAATGGCATATGAATGCGGCATTTGCCACAAGCTAAACATGACTAGCAGTATTAATGCGCCCATATCGAACTGCCCTGTTACGGCGCAGTAACCAACTACTGGCGGTACAGCGCCAGAGAGACTACCTACAAAAGTGCCATATACTGAGTTGCGTTTCATGTAGAGGCTATAAACCCCTACATAAATTACGTAACCAAAGGCTGCAAAAAATACCGCGGCTTGAGTGGTGTAGGCGATAAGTAAACCAAAGCCCACAACACCCAATAAAATACCGTGACTAAGTGCAGCAAAGGCCGACATTTCGCCCGTTACTGTAACCCGCGTACGAGTACGCGCCATGGCCACATCTATGTCTCTATCTATAACATTATTGATAGCGCAACCTGATGCAACCACTAGCGACAAACCAATTAATGTGGCAATCATTAACCATGGGTCTATATCACCGCGCGAGGCAAGTAAAAACCCGCCCGCTACGCTGATCAAATTGCCCATAATAATACCCGGCTTTGTCACTGATAAATAACGACGAAACATCTTCAACTCCTAGTACATCATCATTGCGTTAGATTCATAAATGATCCAAACAGATAACCCAACAACCATTACGATGATCAGAGCACTGAATAGGAATGAAAAAGTACTTGCACGGCCATCTTCGGTGGTAAAATTAAGGTGTAAAAAGTATTTTAAATGCACCCAAATTTGTACGATTGCTAAAGTAACAATGCTCCAAAGCGTTGTTGCTTTTGAGAAGTCACCTTCCATTACCATGTAAAACGGTATAGCAGTTAAAATTACCGATAGCACAAAGCCAATTAAGTAAGTTTTAACACTGCCATGAGATTCATCATGATGATCACTTTGCGTTTGCTTTAACGCATGCGTTTCGCTGTGGCTCATTACATTGCTCCCATTAAATAAACAACGGTAAATACACAAATCCAGACAATGTCTAAGAAGTGCCAAAATAGGCTTAAGCAGCTTAAACGCGTTACGGTTGCTTTACCTAAGCCGCGTTTAGCAACTTCAATCATCATTATGGTCATCCAAATTAGACCCGCTGTTACATGTAAACCATGTAAGCCAACTAATGAGAAAAACGATGTTAAAAAGGCACTTTGTTGTGGACCATTGCCATGCACAATTAGGTGATGAAATTCGTATACTTCCATACCAATAAACACAGCACCTAAACAAAACGTAACAAATAACCAAGTCAGTGTTAGTGCCTTTTTTTGCCCTTGAGCGGCAATCATGGCAAAACCAAAAGTAATACTACTAATCAGTAGTGCTGCAGTTTCTACTGCTACAAAGTCGAGTTCAAAAATATCTTTACCCGATACGCCACCGGCNCGGCTGTGTTCATAAATAACACAGCGTAAGTGGCAAAAAACGAGGCAAACAGTAGGCAATCGGTCATTAGGTATAACCAAAAACCAAATACGGTATCACCCGAAGTATCGTGGTGATCATGCGCGTGGGCATGATCATCGTGTGATACAGAGTCTAAATTTGCAGAAAGTGTACTCACGCTTTTAACTCCTTAACGCCACTTGAATTATATGCAGCTTCAATGCGTGCAATTTCATCAGGTTGTATATAGTAATCTACATCGCTGGTGTAACAACGTTTGATAAATATGGCAATTCCGCCTACTAGTCCAACAACAGCTAACCACCAAATATGCCAAATCATTGCAAAACAAAATACTGTTAAACTTGCTGCCATTAACACGCCAGCTGATGTGTTTTTAGGCATATGAATAGGGCTGTAGTTTGCTTTATCTTGATATGCTTGACCTTTTTCTTTCATATCGGTCCATGCATCAATATCATCAATATGTGGAATTGTTGCAAAGTTATAAATTTGCGGAGGTGAACTTGTAGCCCACTCAAGTGTGTGGCCGTTCCACGGATCGCCTGTTGTATCGTCAAGCGCTTCACGGTCTCTAAAGCTCACATATAATTGAATTACTTGGCTGATAATACCAAACATAATAATTACAGCACCGCCTGCGGCAATGTATAACCACATGTTCCAATCTGGGTTGTTAGTGTGGTTTAAGCGACGTGTCATACCTAAGAAACCAAGTACGTACAGCGGCATAAATGCTACGAAGAAACCAATAATCCAACACCAAAATGATGCTTTGCCCCATTTTTCATTAAGTTTAAAGCCCATTGCTTTAGGGAACCAAAATACAAAACCGGCCAGGTAACCAAACACAGCACCACCAATAATTGTGTTATGGAAATGTGCAATTAAGAATAAGCTGTTATGCAGTACATAATCGGCGCCAGGAATGGCAAGTAATACACCGGTCATACCGCCTACGGTAAAGGTAACCATAAAGCCAAGAGTCCAAAGTACCGGTACACTTATACGTAATCGACCTCGGTAAATAGTAAATAACCAGTTAAACAACTTAACCCCAGTTGGTACGGCAATAACCATAGTCATTACCCCAAAGAACGCGTTAACGTTAGCACTTGAGCCCATAGTAAAGAAGTGATGTAACCAAACAATAAAGCCTAAAATTGAGATTGCACCGCTGGCATAAACCATCGATTTGTAACCAAACAAACGTTTACCGGCAAAGGTCGAAATAATTTCAGAAAAAATACCAAACGCTGGTAATACTAATATGTATACCTCAGGGTGACCCCATGCCCAAAACAGGTTGATGTACATCATGGCGTTACCGCCCAATTCATTGGTAAAGAAGTGGAAGTCTAGATAACGGTCAAGCGTTAGCATTGCAAGTACAGCAGTTAAAATTGGGAATGATGCTGCAATTAAGATGTTTGCCCATGTACATGCCCATGTAAAAATTGGCATTTTCATTAGGGTCATACCTGGTGCACGCATTTTAAACACGGTTGCTAAAAAGTTTACGGCTGTTAGAAGTGTACCGAGCCCGGATATTTGCAAGGCCCAAATATAATAATCGACCCCCACCCCAGGGCTAAAGGTCAGCTCCGAAAGCGGCGGATATGCCACCCAACCTGTTTTTGCAAATTCACCAAATACAAGTGATAAGTTAATTAAAATTGCACCACTGGCTGTAAACCAAAAACTTAAATTATTTAAAAATGGAAAAGCAACATCGCGAGCACCAATTTGAAGTGGTAATACAATGTTCATTAGACCAATCATAAATGGCATTGCCATAAATATGATCATGATTACGCCGTGGGCAGTAAATATTTGGTCGTAGTGTTCTGGTGGTAAATAACCTGGCGCACCACTGGTAGCAAGTGCCAACTGCGCACGCATCATTATTGCATCAGAAAAACCACGAAACAGCATTATTAGTGCTAAAAGAATATACATTACGCCTAAGCGTTTGTGATCAACAGACGTGATCCAGTCGCGCCAAAGCACGCCCCATTTTTTATACTTTGTAATAAGCCCGGCAATAATAAGCCCAGCTATCGCAATAACCGACATCGTGAACACAAGAATTGGCTCATGAAACGGAATTGCGTCGAGTGAAAGATTACCTAATAACGACATTATTATTCCTCGCCTTGGCTGTGAGATGAAGGCATTGAGTGCTCACTCATTTCATGATGCTTTTTACTCATTTGCCCATGTTCGCCCAATGCATGGTGTTTCATATCGCCATGCGCCTGCATATACTTCATAACAATGGTATGAAATAAGCCGTCATCAACTTTTCCGTAATATGCTACTGGGTTATTTTCACTTGCTTTTGCAAGCTCAACATAATTTGCATGAGTCAGGTTATTAGCGCTTGAATTCGCTTTCACATCACTCACCCACTTATCAAAGTCTGCTTGAGTAGGTGTAGCAATGGCATTAAATTTCATGCCAGTGAAACCTGCGCCGCTGTAATTTGCTGAAAAGCCTTTAAACGTACCTGGCTCATTTGCAATTAAGTGAAGCTTGGTTTCCATCCCAGCCATTGAGTATATTTGACTACCCAATTGCGGAATAAAAAATGAATTCATTGTGCTCTCTGAGGTGATTTTATATTCAACAGGTACATTTGCTGGGAACACTAATTCATTAACCGTAGCAATACCTTGCTCAGGATATATAAATAGCCACTTCCAGTTTAGTGAAACCACTTCAACAGTAAGATGTTCACCTTTACCTTCAATGGGTTTATAGGGGTCTAAGTCTTGGGTAGACTGCCAGGTAATAACACCTAAAATGATTACAATAACAATAGGAACAGCCCAAACAACGGCTTCAATTTTATTTGAATGAGCCCATTTTGGAGCATAAATTTCTTGGTTTTGAGTGTCTCTATATTTCCAAGCGAAATACAAAGTCATCACAATAACGGGAACGACTACAAGCAACATAAGCACGGTTGCGATGATGATTAAATTTTTCTCATCAATGCCTATTTGCCCTTTTGGATCGAGTATCCCGCCTTTACAGCCTGACAACGCCAGCACTGTACTAGCTAAAGCAATATTACAAAGGTTACGAATTAACAAGGGAGTATCCTACAAACCTAGAGTTTCAATTTGCTGCTTAAAATAAAAACCAAAGCAACGATTTTTCAATAAAAACCCAAGTTAACTAGAATTAAATTATAAAAATAAGGGGGCTATTCAAAAAAACCTAAAGCTCATGCCATTAATGACCTAGCAACAAACCCAGCTTTCTAAACGCATTTATATAACGTAATAAAAGTTAACTTGGGTGAGTGGTGGTTGGCTGAAATGTGTTTAAAGAAACACGAAGCTACTTTGTTTTAGCTAACCTTAATTATTTACAGCAAGAACAAATAATTAAAACCAGCAACAAGATGCAGCGTTACAGGCAACCTGTAAAGCTAGGTGGAGCACGACAACCATGTGAAGAGATCACAGGTTGCTGAACTTTAGCCTCGCTAAAAGCAAAGGCTGCTTTACGGAGGATTATGCCAGCACGACGCGCTGGACAAATATGGAACAATAACCAACAAAGGCCAATAAGTAACTGACTTGATATGATCGGATGAGCTAAAAATTGCGCAAGATTAAGTAACAGTGGCTCTACAATAAACCCATCACTTAATAGCGCTTCAAGCTTGAAGGCATCCTCTAATGCACCGCTTAGCAACATTACAGTATTAAACACTAATAAAGTTATAGCTACACACACGCCCTTGCCTGCTTTATTCAAGCGTTCACACGTCTGCGGCTCGCCAGAGGCAAGTTCCGTAGCTGTATGATGCAAAGAAAGTGTGTTCAAAGACATTAACCTACTAAAATGACTATAACAAAATTAGAGTAATACAGTTTGCAATGGAAAAATTTAAAAAACATTGCTGTTGTAAACCCTGAAACCAGGTGCTAAATACAATCAAATCCAGCTAGCACATATTTACCTAGCGAAAATTGATCCGTATCAACCAAACTTTCAAAACTTACTGAAAGTTCGAACGTGAGTATAACAAAGAGAATTTTCTGTTCAACTAAAAATCAATTAATTTGAGTTAAGCTTTCGAAGCTATTTTGTTAATAAAAAATAACACGATAAAAAACATTCGGTTAGCTAAAATAAAAAACGATTTAAAGAGAAATATTTAATAGGATTATAGGTTTTTAGGAGGGAGTAATAATTGTGTGGCACAAATAAAAACAGCCCAAATTCAGTCACCACCGAACTTGAGCCGCCTTTCACACTGACAACATCTTCACACACAATATAAAGATTCTTGGTTTACACTACGTGGCAATTGTAGGGAATAAAAACAACTCAAGCTAAGTCACCACCGAACTTGAGCTGCCTTTCACACTGACAACATCTTCACACACAATATAAAGATTTTTGGTTTACATTACGTGGCAATTGTAAGGAATAAAAACAACTCAAACTCGTTCTTTATGGAAGTGAATCCACCGAACTTGAGTTGCCTTTCACACTGACAACATCTTCACACACAATATAAAGATTTTTGGTTTACACTGCGTGGCAATTGTAGGGAATAAAAACAACTCAAACTCAGTCACCACTGAACTTGAGTTGCCTTTCACACTGACAACATCTTCACACACAATATAAAGATTCTTGGTTTACATTACGTGGCAATTGTAGGGAATAAAAACAACTCAAACTCGTTCTTTATGGAAGTGAATCCACCGAACTTGAGTTGCCTTTCACACTGACAACATCTTCACACACAATATAAAGATTCTTGGCTTACACTGCGTGGCAATTGTAGGGAATAAAAACAACTCAAACTCAGTCACCACCAAACTTGAGTTGCCTTTCACACTGACAACATCTTCACACACAATATAAAGATTCTTTTAAGCGAGGCTAACTTATGCCTCAAGCTTATGACGAGAGCCTTGCTCTTTGTCTATGGTTAAACTTTAGAGTGTTAGCTCCAATTTGACAAACGAGAAAAATAAACCTAATAGGTGAAAAAAACTAAACTATATACCTTTGTCTAATACATTTAGATTGGATTGCTTTGGAAACTATGATGCGAAGGCGTTTTACAGGCACAAAAAAAGCGCTATAAAGCGCTTTTTAATATTTAAGACAGGCTTAAATAATTTGGTTTTCTTTCCAGGCTTGCTCTTTTGCTAAACGGTTTTTGCGTTTATCACATGGATCATCGCAATCACAGGCTTTATCAATACCAACCGAACCTAAACCACCACAGCTGCTTGCCATAGATTTTTTTTGCACGATCATACCAACGGCCATAGCCGAAACTATCAAAATTAGTAAGCCAAAAGTAAGAAGAAAAAGTGACATTGCTTAGCCCCTATTGATCAGCAATAAATTAAACTCAAATATTTTTGAGCGACTGCTATTATATACCCAAATAACACGGAAATAAACAAGTCAGCACCATACTATAAATAAGGCTTAAATGCTGGGCTTGAGTAGGTAACTAAACCCTCTTTTGATTTACCTATTAAATAAACCGGTAAATCATGTTGTTCAGCATAAGCTTGCGCTTTTTGCATCCCCATTACAGTAAGTGCCGTCGCTAAACCATCTGCCGTCATAGCGCTTGGATGAAGCACAGTTACCGACACTAAGTCGTGCTTAATAGGCATACCTGTTGCTGGATCAATTAAGTGGGTATAGATCTCGCCATCCATTTTATAAAAAATACGGTAATCACCCGATGTCGCTATACCACTTGTACCTGGCGATAAGACACGGTGTACCTTACGCTCTCCAGGTTGCGCATCTGGTTGCTCAATCGCGATTTTCCAATCCTGATTATTTGGCTTTTCACCTGCTATACGCAGCTCACCACCAATCTCAACCATGTAATTAGTAATGTCGTGGCTTTCTAATAACTGGGCAACTTTATCAATACCATAGCCCTTAGCTGTTGCCGAAAAAGAAAGCTCCAGTCCATTAACTGTTTTAGCCAGTCCTTGCTCATTTAAGATAAGTTTATCAATGCCTATTTTTTCAACCATACTTGCAAGCTCTTCATCACTTGGGCGATTAGTTGGTTTTTTATCAGGCCCAAAGCCCCATAAATCAATTAAAGGCCCCATTGTTACGTCGAGTGTTTTAGTCGATTCACCCAAGCGAATAGACTCGCTTATAACAGCCCTAAAATCTTCGCTAATTGGCATGACTTGATTTGCAGGTAATCTGTTAAATGTATTTATTTCAGAGTCTTCTATGTAAGTAGACATAGATTGGTTCACATCTTTTAAAACAGCGTCTATTTGCAGCTGTAGTTGTGAAGCCGATAGCTGGGCTTGCTCATCATAATATTTAATATGATAAGTGGTACCCATAGTCTTACCTTCTAAAAAGGTTTCTTTTAACTCTGGCTTTTCACCACACCCAGACAATAATACAGTCAGTGTAATTAGTAAAAAGGCCATTATGCCCTGTGAAGTACTTACTCGATTCATAACAGCTCTACTTAATAGATTGATAAAATTAAAGAATAAAAAAAGCCTCGTAACACAAGTGCTACGAGGCTGGTATTTTAACCAAAACTAAACTGTTTTGGTATTAGTGTTAGCCACCGAAGTCATCTAGTAAGATATTTTCGTCTTCAACACCTAAATCTTTAAGCATAGTAATAACTGCCGCATTCATCATTGGAGGACCACACATGTAGTACTCACAATCTTCAGGCGCTTCGTGATCTTTAAGATAGTTCTCAAATAACACGTTATGGATAAAGCCAGTATAGCCTTCCCAGTTATCTTCAGGCTGTGGATCTGAAAGTGCTGTATGCCATACGAAGTTAGGATTTTCAGCGGCTAGGCCGTCAAAATCTTCTACGTAGAACATTTCACGCTCAGAACGTGCACCATACCAAAAACTCATCTTACGTTTAGAGTTCAAACGTTTAAGTTGGTCAAAGATATGAGAACGCATTGGCGCCATACCAGCACCACCACCAACAAATACCATTTCTGCGTCAGTGTCTTTAGCAAAGAACTCACCAAATGGGCCCGAAATAGTTACCTTGTCGCCTTCTTTAAGTGACCAAATGTACGAAGACATTTTACCACATGGCAAGCTAAGGTTTCTTGGAGGTGGAGCAGCAATACGCACGTTAAGCATAATGATGCCTTCTTCTTCTGGGTAGTTAGCCATTGAGTAAGCACGAATTGTTTCTTCGTCTACTTTTGACTCCAGATCGAAGAAACCAAAATGGTTCCAGTCGCCACGATACTCTTCAGGAACATCGAAATCTGCATATTTAACATGGTGAGGTGGAGCTTCGATTTGGATGTAACCACCCGCACGAAACGGCACTGACTCGCCATCTGGAATTTGCAGCTTAAGTTCTTTGATGAACGTTGCTTTGTTATCATTAGAGATAACTTCACAATCCCATTTCTTAACACCGAAAATTGACTCTTCAAGTTCAATTTCCATGTCATTTTTAACATTTACCTGACACGCTAAACGACAGCCTTCACGGGCTTCACCTTTAGATATGTGATCAAGCTCAGTTGGCAGAATATCACCACCACCTTCTTTAATGTGTACACGACACTGACCACAAGAGCCACCGCCACCACAAGCAGATGATACAAATATACCTGACTCAGATAGTGCGCCTAAAAGCTTACTACCTGCTGATGTTTTAATGGCTTTATCTGGGTCGCCATTAATGCCGATGATAATATCGCCACTTGCAACTAACTGAGATTTAGCACCAATGATGACTAAAACCAGTAGTACAACGATAGCGATAAAAACACCAACGCCTAAGAAAATCTGATAATCCATGATTTATCCTCGCTACCTTTACAGTGAAATACCAGAGAATGACATAAAGCCAAGTCCCATTAAACCAACAGTGATGAAGGTAATACCTAAACCACGTAAGCCGTCAGGTACGTCTGAGTATTTCAGTTTCTCACGGATACCTGCAAGTAATGTAATTGCAAGTGCCCAACCAACACCAGCGCCAATACCATAAACAACAGACTCGCCGAAGTTATAGTTACGCTCAACCATGAATGATACCGCACCAAATATTGCACAGTTAACTGTGATAAGTGGTAAGAAGATACCTAACGCGTTGTATAGTGCAGGGAAAAACTTATCTAACGCCATTTCAAGAATTTGCACAAGTGCTGCAATAACACCAATGAAAGTTAAGAAACGTAAAAAGCTAAGATCTGCATCTGGGTAACCTAACCAAGTTAGTGAACCAGGTGCAAGTACCGCATGATAAACCAAGTTGTTTACAGGTACAGAAATACCCAATACAACTATAACCGCTATACCTAGGCCAATTGATGTAGTTACTTTTTTAGATACCGCTAAAAAAGTACACATGCCTAAGAAGAATGACAACGCTAAGTTCTCAATAAAAACGGCTTTTACAAATAAACTAATATAATGTTCCACTATTTGCCCCTTACGCTTTAGCTTCTACTTGGTCTTTCTTATAAGTACGCAGTACCCATATGAATAAACCAATGATGAAGAATGCACTCGGTGGTAAGATCAATAGACCCATAGGCTGATACCAACCGCCATCTTGTACTAATGGGATAATATCAACACCGAATAGTGAACCCTTACCAAATAGCTCACGAATGAAACCAACAGTAAGTAGTACTACAGAGTAACCTAAGCCGTTACCAATACCGTCAAGGAATGACATAAGTGGTGGCGACTTCATCGCGTATGCTTCAGCACGACCCATTACGATACAGTTAGTAATGATTAGACCAACGAATACAGAAAGCTCTTTTGCAGTAGCATAAGAAAATGCCTGTAATACTTGGTCAACAACGATTACCAATGATGCGATAATTGTCATTTGTACGATGATACGTACAGATGATGGGATCTGGTTACGAATAAGCGAGATAAAGAAGCTCGAAAACGCAGTTACAAGTGTCAATGCGATTGACATAATTAACGCATTTTTTAAGCTAGACGTTACCGCTAGCGCAGAACAAATACCAAGTACTTGTAGTGCGATTGGGTTGTTAGCTAAAACCGGACCGAATAGGACCGCCTTCATTTCTTTAGTATCAGCCATTATTTCAATGCTCCTTTACGTACTTTCGCAAGGAAAGGGCCAAAGCCATTTTCGCCAGTCCAAAAGTCAACTGCATGATCAACACCGTTAGACGTTAATGTAGCACCTGAAAGACCATCGATCTTATGCTCATCATTGCCCGCAGTACCTTTAACAATTTGAATTGGAAGTTCTTTACCTTCCCATGTAGCAGTCCACTGTGGATTTTGGATTTCGCCACCAAGACCTGGGGTTTCATTATGCTTGTAAAAGATAATGCCCTTAACTGTTTCACCATCGCTTTCAAGCGAGATAAAACCGTACATCAAGCCCCATAAGCCGTAGCCTTGGATAGGAAGAATGATTGCATCAACTGAGCCATCTTCTTTTTTAGAGATATACACCGGTGACTCTTTAGTCACACGTTGAATACCAGCAATATCTTTAACGCCTTTCTCTTGAAGAGAAACACTTAGCGCTGCATCATATTTGCTTTTTTCAAAGTCAAAGATTGTTGGGTCTGTATCTACAAACTCACCTGTAGTCATGTTTACAACGCGCGCTTCGATTTTTGCATCAAATGTTTCAAGAACATTTTCAACTTTGTCGATGCCCGCAGCAGCTAAGATATTGCTTTGAATATCTTTGTTTTTATTAGCTTGCTGTAAAGGACGAAGCTGTACAGAAGCAAACGATACAATGATTGCACACACTAAACATAGTGCTACAACAACTGATAACGTTTTGCCGATTGATTCGTTATTACTAGACATTACGTGCCAACCTCCGCTTAATATTAGCCTGCACTACAAAGTGATCGAACAGTGGAGCGAACAAGTTAGCAAATAAGATTGCTAGCATCATGCCTTCTGGGAAAGCAGGATTCACAACACGTATCATAACCACCATAAAGCCAATTAATAGACCATATGCTAATTTACCTTTGTCAGTAAATGCAGCTGATACAGGGTCAGTAGCCATAAAGAACATACCAAACGCAAAGCCACCAAGTACAAAATGCCAATACCAAGGCATTGCAAATACAGGGTTAGTTTCTGAGCCAACAGCATTTAATAAAAATGCAGTTGCTACCATACCTAGGAATACACCTAGTACAATGCGCCAAGAAGCGATACGAACGTAAATTAAGAACAAACCACCTACTAATAATGCAAGTGTAGATGTTTCACCTACAGAACCTTGAATGAAACCATAAAACGCATTCCACCATAATTCCATGTTTGCAAAGTCAAGTGTGCCAGCAAATGCTTGGCCTAGCATAGTTGCACCAGAGAAAGAATCTACTGCTGTCCATACTGTGTCACCTGAGATTTGAGCTGGGTATGCAAAGAATAAAAATGCACGACCGGCTAAAGCAGGGTTTAAGAAGTTACGGCCAGTACCACCAAAGATTTCTTTAGCGATTACCACACCAAACGTAATACCTAACGCAACTTGCCATAAAGGAATAGTTGCTGGCAAAATAAGTGCGAATAATACAGAAGTAACGAAGAAACCTTCGTTAATTTCATGCTTACGCACTGAAGCAAATATAACTTCCCAGAAACCACCTACTGCAAATGTTACAGCGTAGATAGGTAAGAAGAAACATGCTCCATAGAACATCTTAGCGCCCCAGCCTGCATCAGCGGTTAACTCGCCACCGAATAACTGGAACAAACCAACTTGCCACGTGTTTGCTAGTTCAAAACCTTGTGCTAAAGCACCAGCGGCCTGATGACCGATATTGAACATACCAAAAAACATAGCTGGGAACGTCGCCATCCACACTAAAATCATCATACGTTTTAGGTCGATGTTATCGCGTACGTGTGTCGCGCCTTTATTTACGTAGCCTGGTGTATAAAAAATAGTTGCAGCTGCTTCATACAGTGCATAAAACTTTTCATATTTACCACCGGCTTCAAAATTCGGCTCGATATCTTCTAGATATTTTTTTAAACCCATCTCTCTAGCCTTCCTTCTCGATCGTAGTTAAGCAATCGCGTAGGATAGAACCATACTCGTATTTGCCTGGACAAACGAAGGTACATAACGCTAAATCTTCTTCATCAAGTTCAAGCGCGCCCAATGAAATTGCACTGTCTAAATCACGTGCAATTAAGTCACGTAATAATAGAGTAGGCAAAATATCTAACGGCATTACGCGCTCGTAGCTACCAATTGGTACCATGGCACGTTTTGAACCACCTGTTGACGTTGTCATTTTAAATAAACGACTTGGTGCAAGGTGAGAAAGGAATGTACGCGTTACAGAGAATTTATCACTACCTGGTGCAATCCAGCCAAACAATTCTTTTTCGCGACCTTCAAGTAAAACAGATACTTGAACGTGGTAACGACCTAAGAATGCATGAACACCGTTTGAAATAGAACCCGATAGAACAGAACCAGAAATAACGCGGTTATCTCCGTCTTCTAACTCACCAGCCACTAAATCATCCAATGAAGCACCTAATTGTGTTTTCACTAAACGTGGGTTTTTAACGCGAGGACCTGCAAGCGAAATAACACGATTTGTGTAAATTTCACCAGTAAGGAATAAGTGACCATACGCAATAACGTCTTGGTAACCAATATGCCAAACTTGTTTGCTAACAGAAACTGCATCAAGATGATGGATATGAGTGCCAACGAGGCCAGCCGGATGCACACCACCAAACTCATGTACTTCTACTTGAGCTATAGATGAGCTAGGAACTTGGCTGCCTGCTTTTTTACACACAAATACTTTGCCATCGGTCAAACGCGAAACAACTGCAAGACCCGCTTCAAATGCTTGCGCATTTTCTGCAATAATTACTGCAGGATCTGCAGCTAATGGGTTTGTGTCGATTGCGGTCACAAAAATAGAACTAGGATTTGCATCCACAGCCGCTACTTTGCTGAATGGGCGA
Organism: Pseudoalteromonas sp. TB25; assembly: GCF_000497995.1. Lineage (NCBI taxonomy): Bacteria > Pseudomonadati > Pseudomonadota > Gammaproteobacteria > Alteromonadales > Pseudoalteromonadaceae > Pseudoalteromonas > Pseudoalteromonas sp. TB25. The sequence continues at coordinate 9,264 of NZ_AUTI01000350.1, read as the reverse complement.
ACACGAAGTGCTGTCCATTGACCAGACTGGATAAGTACTTCTTTGGCTTTTTCGCGCTCTAAGCTCGGAAGCTCGTCTGCTTTGAAAGAGTCAAAGGTGATTTGCTCACTGCCTGCTACTTCAATAACAACAGATTGCAGCACACGTTTAGCACCACGATTTATTTCTTTTACTGTACCAGAAGCTGGAGCAGTAAATAGGACGCCTGGGTTCTTTTTATCTTCAAAAAGTACCTGGCCTTTTTTGACTTGGTCATCCACACGAACATGCATGGTTGGACGCATACCGATAAACTCTTCGCCAAGCACAGCTACACGTTTGACAGCAGAACCGTCATGTATAACTTGCTGTGGCGCGCCCTCTAAGGGTAAATCCAGACCTTTTTTTATGTTGATCATACGCACTTGCATTACATTAAAGGAAAGAAACTGAAAAATCGTATCAACCACGTCGCCATTTGAGTTATTCCAAGTTATATCAAGGTACAAAAGAGCAGCTTGCTAGAGATATCAAACAAGCAACGTAGTAAAACTCATCACATATTGTCGAGATTTTAACATCATTTTAGATGACTATGCGAGTGTATTTATGAAAATTATACGACAGAAACACTTATTTAGTTTTGTTAAGTGAATTAAATAAAAATCAAGCTAGACCAAAGTGGTAGCCTAAGCAATTATCATTCCTGATTTCATCGTAAATTCAACAAATCGCATAATACAAAAAAAGCCGCGATAGCGGCTTTTATAACTAGGGCCTGTTGACCTTTCAGGATTAAAATTTGTTCAATCTAGGGGCTATTTAATCGCGGCGTGAGGTTTGTAACCTAGTGGGCTAAGTAAAAACCAAGCAACAAAGAGTAAATAGCCCCTAGGCAGAACCCTTTGGGCAGCGCATGTTTGGCATTTATTCCACGTCATCGCCCATTTATGGGGAATAACCACACTACATAGGCTCTGTCTTGCCTAAATACCAAACAGGCTGCTGCAAATTTAACCTCGAAAGATAAACAGGCCCTAAGTTCTGTTAGTCAATCATATTGGCAATTGGCTTAACTGAATCTACATCTTGATCGTAGTCAACACTATCTATACCAAAACCAAATAAGCGTAAAAACTCATTATGGTAACCAACATAATCTGTTAGCTCATCAATGCTGCTCGTATCTACTTTATCCCAAACAGCTTGCACGCGAGCTTGTACATCGTCTTCTAGCTCTTTGTAGTTTTGGAATAAATGTCCACCGTCGTCAAAGCGAGGAGATTCACCATACAAGTTTTCACTAAATAAAGCGTGAATTTGCTCAATAGTGCCTTCGTATGTGCCATCTGCTTTCATAACTTTAAATAAAGCAGAGATATATAACGGCATAATAGGAATAGCAGAACTTGCTTGCGTTACCACAGCATTAAGTGATGAAACATATGCCTCACCATTTAAATCTTTTGTTGATTCTTTAATAGCAGCGGTTGCACGGTCTAAATCTTCTTTAGCCTTACCAATAGTAGCGTGTCCGTATATTGGCCATGTTAGCTCTTTACCAATATAAGTGTACGCAGTCGTTTTAAAGTTATCGGCTAATACATCCGCTTCTTTTAATGCGTCAATCCACATTTCCCAATCTTCACCGCCCATTACTTTAATGGTGTTGTCGATATCGTCTTGGTTTGCAGCTTCAACAGTAATTTCATCAATTTCACGCTTTGATGTATTTAAGTTTTTAGTAGTAACGGCACTGCCAATTGGTTTAAGCGTAGATGAGTAAACTTCGCCCGTATTTGGGTCTGTACGACGAGGAGACGCTAAGCTGTAAATAATACAATCTACTTTGCCCAAATCTGCTTTAATAGTGTCGATTGCTTTTTGTTTAATTTCGTTAGAAAACGCATCGCCATTAATATTTTTAGACCAAAGGCCTGCTTCGTCTGCTGCATCTTGAAAAGCAGCGGTATTGTACCAACCAGCAGAGCCTGTTTTGCGTTCTGTACCTTCTTTTTCAAAGAAAATACCTAATGTTTTAGCACCACCACCAAACGCTGCTGTAATGCGCGAAGCCAAGCCGTAGCCTGTTGATGCGCCAATAACTAATACATTTTTTGGTGCATTTTTTAATGCGCCTTGTTGTTTTACATAGTTAATTTGTTCTTGAACATGCTCTGCACAACCAGCTGGATGTGCGTTTGTGCAGATAAATCCACGAATTTTAGGCTTAATGACCATTGATCATCCTATATCTTTTACAATAAAAATTAGCGCTAGTTTAAAGGCTAATACTAAAAACACTGATCTGATCAGTTAACCACAAGTGTAACAATCAAATCGCTATTAATTATTTAAGCTAATTTAGAGCCGCCCATACAATTAGGTGAATCAGGTGCCTCGCCGCCCTGCTCTGTATACTCATCGGGTGTATATGTATGAATTGCGAGTGCATGAATATGATTTGCTAATTCATCTTTTAGAATTTCATTAATTTCACGATGGCGCTGCAATAAACGTTTACCTGTAAAACCTTCGCTAACCACTATTACTTTAAAGTGTGATTCAGTGCCCGCACTGTGCATATGGCTTTCGTTAATTACGTTTAAATGTTTACACGCAATAGCGTTGCTTATTTTTTCTTGGATCTGTTGCTGCATTGACATAAAAGACCGTTTTAATTAGCTAATTTATACACTTACTATAACAATTTAACGCAGCGCTTGGCTAACTAAATTGCTTTTGTTTAATGTCCTTAATAAATCGGTAAGTTAAACTTATTCGAGGATGTGCAAGCGTTGTTTGTTTAGGTATTGCATGTTGATAATCTCGCTGGCTATGTCCATTCATTATTAAACAGCTGCCACTTTGTAATTTTAAGTCGGTTACTTTATTGCTCGCCTTGTGCTTTAACTTTAGAACCCGATCAGCTCCTAGCGAGACACACACAATTGTTGGTTTATCACCAAGCTCTATTTCATCATCACTGTGCCAGCCCATCGTATCATTACCATCTCGGTAATAATTAACGAGTAATGAGTTTAGAGGCTGATTTAAGTGCGCCTCTAAACGCCTTCTCATATTAAGTAACAATTCATCCCATGGCTCTACTATTTGCTTACTACTTGAATAGCCGTATTCAATATTCAAATCGCTCATGAAGCATTGTAGCCGTGGAATAGGCCCCGTTTTACCATAAACAGTTACATCGGGTTGCTGCCAACGTAGGTTTTTTTGCAAATAATAAAATAGATCGAGGCTTTTTTGTGCACTAAGTGCCCTACTTTGATAAGAAAAGCCATTTGGTAACTGTTGGGGGTTGGCGTTTTGCCGTTGCATGTTAGAATTTACCTACATTAGATTACTGATCAACGAACCATTATGACGACGCAAGCCCAGCTAGGCGATAAAACCTTTACTCTTGAACGCTTTCCTTTGGATCAAAAAAACCGCAGCTTACAAGCGTGGGATTCGGCAGATGAGTACCTTATCAATTATGTTAACGAACATCACCCTGATTGTCGCTCATTGCTTATTTTAAACGATAGCTTTGGTGCGCTTGCTTGTTATTTTAATAAGTTAACGGTTTGTTCAGTTAACGATTCTTATATTAGCCACCAAGCTGCGGCTTATAACTTACAAGAAAACAAGCTGCCTACAGCAGAGTTTACGCAAGTAGATAGTTTGTCGGCATTACCGCAGGATGTTGATTTAGTACTTATTAAAATCCCTCGTAATTTAGGTTTTTTACAGTTTCAGTTAAGTGAGCTCAGTGAAGTCCTTGCACCTGGTACGCCAGTAATTGCTGCAGGTAAAACAAAAGAAATTCATAACTCAACAATAAAATCATTTGAGCAATTTATTGGTGAAACAAAAACTAGCCTAGCAGTTAAAAAATCACGTCTAATATTAAGCAATGCTAAAGGCGGATATAAAGCAGCAGACTTCCCTGTAACGTGGGAGCTTGAAGGTACTGAGTTTAATATAACAAACCATGCAAATGTGTTTTCGCGTGATTCGTTAGATATTGGTGCACGCTTCTTTTTTAACTACTTACCAGAAACACCAAAAGCTAAAAGCATTATTGATTTAGGCTGTGGTAACGGGGTTGTTGGATTAATGACGCTTGCTCGTTGCCCTAATGCATCAGTTACTTTTGTTGATGAGTCTTACATGGCAGTAGAGTCGGCTCGGTTAAATGTAGAAATTAACCTAGGCGATAAGTTTGATAACTGCGAGTTCATCGAAAACGACTGTTTAACAGGCTTTGAAAGAGACAGTGTAGATATGGTGCTTTGTAACCCTCCATTTCACCAAGCTCAGGCCGTTACCGACCATATTGCTTGGCAAATGTTTAAACAAGCAAAAGATACTTTAAAAGAAGGCGGCGAGCTGCGTATTATTGGTAATCGTCATTTAGATTATCATGATAAATTAAACCGTATGTTTGGCAACTGTAAGTTGCTAGGTTCAAACAAAAAGTTTGTCGTTTTAAGTGCAACAAAAAATAGTGGAATGCTATAAATGAAATTAACAAACATTATAATTGGGTATTGTGTATTACTGATACTTGCTGGCTGCGCGAATCAGCCTAGCCAAGTAATACTTAACCCAGTTTATAAAAATGGTCAAATTAGCACTATAAATAGTAGCTTAAGTACTAGTGTAATTGATTTACGTGGCGATACATCAACACTTAAACTTATTGAGTCAGACAAAACTAAAACCTTTGCAAGCCAAGGTATTACCAGCTCTATTAAAAGTGTGTTAGACAGCGCCCTAAGCCGCAATGGAGCCAGTATTTCTAACTTAGCAACGGTTCGCTTTGAAGTAGATATTCATGCATTGCAAGCTGTTGTAACCGAAAAGCTAGTGAGCCATACCAGCGAAGCCCACATAGAACTTGGCGTGCGTGTTATTCGCGCCTCAAGTAACTTTAGTAAAGTGTATAGAGGTAGTGCTAATTTAGAAGGCCCATTTAGTCATGAGCAAGCAAAAATAGAAGGTCAACTCAATAAGTTGACTGAGCAAGTTATTACCCGCATTGTATCTGACCCTGAATTAATAGAATTTTTAGAAGGTTAACTATGAAACGACTTTTTTTAATCTGCTTAGGCTTATTCTTTAGTGTAAGTAGCTTAGCAGCCCAAGAAGGCCGCTTTGTGCAAAAGGACAACATTTTTCCACGCGTAGAAATTGTAACGTCAATGGGTAGCATCGTGGTTGAGCTGGATCGCTCTAAAGCGCCCATCACAGTCAATAATTTTTTAACTTACGTGTCAGACAAAAGTTATCAAGGCAGCGTTTTTCACCGTATTGAGCGCGATGTAGAAAATGATCGCGACTTTGTTATTCAAGGTGGCGGTTACGATAAAGACTATGATGGCCTACATGAAAATGACCCTATTTTTAATGAAAGCGGCAACGGTTTAAAAAACGATATGTATAGCATTGCTATGGCCTATCAAGATAGACAACCGCACTCAGGAACTCGCCAATTCTTTTTTAATATGGATAATAACGATCACTTAAATCCAGGGAAAGATTGGGGCTTTGCAGTATTTGGTAGCGTAATGGATGGTTACGACACGCTTGATAAAATTATGACTGTTGAAACCGGTTTTAATGAGAAAATTGGCTACGATTTCGTACCTAAAAAACCTGTTGTCATCTTAAATATTAAAGTACTTGAACAAGTCCCACTATAATTTTTTAAGAGCAGCCTAGCTGCTCTGCATCAAAGCCAATGAAGGCCCTATGAGCAAATCTCTCTCTATTAGCGAATATTTTTCTTACTTTAAAGACAAACGCTTAATCCACATTTTCATATTTGGTATGAGTAGCGGTTTTCCGTGGGTTTTAATTGGCTCTGTTATGTCTGCTTGGCTAAAAGATGAGGGGCTAAGTCGCAGTATGATAGGCCTATTTGGCATTGTATTTGGCGCTTACAGCATAAACTTTTTGTGGTCACCACTCATTGACCGTACAAAACTTCCTATTTTATATAAATGGCTAGGCCAGCGTCGCAGTTGGATACTATTTTGCCAAAGTTTTATTTTTATTGGCACCTTGCTATTAGCAGGGCTTGATTTAAAAGCTAATTTGGCAATTGTTGCTGCGATTTGTTTATTAATCGCCATTGCTTCGGCTACTCAAGACATTGCTATTGATGCCTTTAGAATAGACACCCTAAGCGAAAGCGAATCACACAAAGCAACCGCTGCAGCCGCAATGGCAACTTCGGGTTGGTGGACAGGTTATGCACTTTTAGGCGCCATTCCATTTTACATGGCCGATATACCCTCGCTCGACTGGCCACAAATTTATTACTTTTTAGCTGCCGTAATGCTGCTGTTAATGAGTGGAGCACTGTTTGCAAAAGAGCCCGAAACTAACCGCGAAGCAGTACATGCTGAACTTGAGCGTGTGTACCTTGAAAAACTGTCCTCTACAAAACAAACTCCTTTAACAAAAACTGTTGCGTGGCTTGCGGTAACCGTTATTGATCCCTTTAGAGCTTTTTTTAATAAAAATGGCGTTAAAACAGCACTAGCATTACTTGCGTTTATTTTCTTATTTAAAATAGGCGAAGCGTTTTTAGGGCGCATGTCGATTGTGTTTTATAAAGAAATTGGTTTTAGCAATAGCGATATAGCTACATTTTCGAAGGTAGGTACAGCGGTACTTACAATCATATTTACCTTTGTTGGCAGTTTATTTAATCAAAAATATGGCATTGTTAAGGGTTTATTTGTAAGTGGTATTGCAATGGCTGCTTCAAACTTAGCCTTTTCGTGGATTGCTTTAGCTGGCCCTGACCTAAGGCTGTATGCCTTTGCTATTGTTATTGATGGCTTTACGCAAGCGTGGTCGTTGGTCGCTATGGTGGCCTTTATATCGATGTTATGCGATAGAGCATTTAGTGCAACGCACTATGCATTACTGGCGTCATTAGGGAATTTAGGACGAACATTGCTTTCAAGCTACAGTGGTGTAGTAATTGATGATTGGTTAATGGGAAATTGGTCGCTGTTCTTTATTTTAACAGCCTTAATGGTTTTACCTTCGTTGATATTTTTATATCTGATTAGGCATAAGTTGTATGAGCTTGAGAAGAATTACCACAAAAATATTTAATGCATCCCTGCATTAACATATTGCTTAGCACTATCAAGTGCCCCTTAAAGTGTACTAAGCAATTATTGAGTTAATCTACTTTTAGCAAGCTAAGTGCTTCATGTGGATCAACTTCTAGAGCTGTACAATAGCGAACAAACTCAATGACATCTAAACGGCGTTCTTGATTTTCAATCTTGCCGATAAATGAATGAGGCGTTCCAAGCACTTGTGCTAGGCTTCGCATTGTATGACCCTTTTCATGGCGCTTGGTTTTAAGCCACTTTGTTAGCTTTGCATTTTCTTCAGAAGAAACTGTTTTGCCCATCATTTTACATCTCCTACTAGATGATTTGACGTACCCATTAAAGCAGTAGTTTCCATCAATAGCCGTAGGCAGGTAAGCAGTCATACTTTCAATAGCAAGCTATTGCTTAATAAAGCATGTGTTGCTACTCACTCCACCAACACAGCTAAAAACTACGCTAATAATATGGTAAAGATTTGTTTTTATTGAGAATGAAATTTTGCCCGTCTCATTCTTGGATACATTATATACTATTAACACTTTGGTTAAATAATTAATTACATACTCGGTACAAAATCAACCTGAACGAACATTTATAAACACTGAATATTTGACCTAAGTTATCAGAAAATATTAAAAAAATAATATTACCTTCATAAAACAGCTTAAAAATATTTATAACATATTTGTTCCTTTTTAATGTTACACGTTTATTATTAAGCAATAATTTGCACTAAAAAGGCCAAGTAATGTTCAGACTTCTTTTTTTATTACCTATCGTGTTGTGTTTAGGTTGGTACTTTTTTTTGCGCCACAACGGCGTACCAATTAAACAAGGTAAAAAAGGCTTTATGTATATTTTAGCGTTTTCAGCCTTTGTACTCGGCTTTTTTGTATTGATAATGCAAATTACCGAATACGCACCAACTGATTTATAGGCATTAAAAAAGCCGCAAAAGCGGCTTTATTCTATTTAGCGTTTGGCTGTTAAACGCTAAAGCTTGCACCACAACCACAGGTTGTTGTTGCATTTGGATTAGATACAAAAAAGCGTGCACCTTCTAATCCTTCAGTGTAATCAACCTCACCATCAACCAAATATTGAATGCTCATTGGATCAATAACGAGTGTTACACCATTTTTTACAATTTCTAAATCGCCAGGATTCGCTTTTTCATCAAAAGTAAAACCATATTGAAAACCAGAACAACCACCGCCTGTTACATAAACACGCAGTTTTAAGTCTGGGTTTTCTTCTTCGTCGATTAACTGTTTAACACGAACAGCAGCCGCATCGCTGAACTTAATTGGTAATTCTTCAGACATTTTAAAACCCTCAATATCGCAATGGCGTGATTATCTAATACCCGAGTGTTTTAATCAAGTATAGTAAAACAACTCTTTCCTCTAAGTTATATCTATAAATTAGTAAAAAAGTGGCCAAACATTAACTAGCTAAAATAATACTTAAGCAAACTAAAAGCGACCTTTATACGCTATAAACTCATTAAATATTTTAGTTATAGGCAATAGGTCTTAATCTTCACTGCAAATTGTTAATATAAGTTACGAAAATTTCAAAATCACAAGGACTTAGCTAAACTCTTTTGCTAAAATGCTGCTGAAAAATACAGCGAGGAATTATGCATGTGGCTTGAGCAACTCAGGCGTCGGCTGGCAAAACCTAAAACATCTGTACAATTATGCTTATTAGGCGTAGTTGCCGGATTAATTGCTGCATTTTTTATTATTTTATTTCGCTTAACCATTCTGTTTTTCCAAAGCTTATTTTTAGAAACACCTGACGACTTTACTACCCTACCAACACTTGAACGTGTACTAATGCCTTTAGTTGCTGCATTACTAATAGCCACGTTTGCTGCCTTTACTGGGTTTAAACATTACCGCTTGGGTATCCCCTTTGTTATACACAGAATTAAACGTCACTACGGGCAAATGCCTTTATACAATACGGTTAATCAATTTGTTGGTGGCGCACTTGCTCTCATTAGCGGTTTTTCAGTTGGCCGAGAAGGGCCTTCCGTGCATATGGGCGCAACGGGGGCGAGTATTTTGGCAGATAAGCTGCATTTACCGCATAATGCCATGCGTACTCTAAGTGGTTGTGGAGTAGCGGCAGG
>NZ_AUTI01000349.1:0-22264 GCF_000497995.1 Pseudoalteromonas sp. TB25 | reverse complement strand
GAAACAACTGTGGCAGCTTGGCTTTTATTGTATAAATCAACAACGAGCCTGTTTTTATAAGGGCCTGTAGGCGCTAAAGCAAATACAACTGGCTTTACTGGTGCGTTTAATTCAAACACTAACCGAACACTGTGCTTATTTTTAGGTTTTGAGTAGCGTAGCTTGCTCACTATTTGATGTTTTGGTGGTACACCTGGTAGTATTTTTAACTCGCTAGTGTTTTCTAAATCAATTACTAAGCGGCTTGGGTTTTTAAGCATGAAATAGCTAAAGTCAGGCTTATCATTTAAATCAAATACCACACGCGTACTATCAGGGGACGGCCATACGCGTACACTATTAATTGTATTTTTGGCCCACAGCGGCAAGCTTATGGTAATAACCATAAGGTAAATAAAGAGTTTAACTACACCTCGGCTCATTTGATAATTACTGCCTTAACTATATTATTATTTGTTATTTAGTTTTTCGACAATTGCTACACCACGCTCACTGGCGCTATTAATAACAATTTTACGTTTGTTACCCATATAGCTTAGAGTAATATCTAAATCAGGCACAGGAATAAATTCACCACCTTTTTCTGGCCACTCAACAACGCAAATTGCATCTGGTGAAAAATAATCGCGTATTCCCATGTATTCTAGTTCTTCAGGTTCACCTAAGCGGTATAAATCAAAATGATAAACATTTGCGCGCTCGAGTTCATAAGGTTCAACAAGTGTATACGTTGGGCTTTTAACTTTGCCTGTATGTCCAAAGCCTTGCACTACACCTCGAGTAAACGTTGTTTTACCAGCGCCTAAATCACCATGTAAATAAATAACCGCACCTTGCTCTATAATATCAGCAACGCAATTACCCATTGCGACCGTGGCTACTTCATCAGTCAAATGAAATTCAAAACTACGCGTCATTACTACCTCAAAAATTCATTCAAAAGCGCATATTTGCTAATCATACCAGAATATTAATTTAAGGCGATAAATTGAGGTTTTAGACATAAAAAAACCAGATAAGCTGATAATGAAAGTTGTGTATGGATGTCTATTTTCGATACTTTGAAGCTGTATCATTGTAATAAAATAATGTAAGTGAGTTCTCAGACTAAAAGATAGTAAAAGAAAAGTAACACCACGAATTAGATGACCCCATATTGGCATTAAATTAACTGAGATATGTAAGTTTATTATCTAACTTCTTCTGATTCAGCAGATGGTTCTGCTAGCAAAAAAGTAACTGGTAAATGAAACTCTCAACTACTCCCCAAGATAACTTTATATTTTTAGATAAAAGACTAATCCAGGTGACCCGCTCACCCTAGTTTACTGTTTACAGGTGCTTTAAATACAAAAAGCCCCAGCTAATGCCGGGGCTTTTTACAAAACTAACTTAATTAAAAAATTAAGCTTGTTTTGGACTAGAAATAACGTCCACTAAAGTCCAAGATTTATTCTTAGAAATTGGTGCGCATTCACGGATAGTAACTACGTCACCCGTTTTTGCTGTGTTATTTTCGTCATGTACGTGTAACTTAGTCGTACGTTTAATGAATTTCCCATAGATTGGGTGCTTCACGTAACGTGCGATAGCGATAGTGAAAGATTTTTCCATCTTGTCGCTGATTACACGGCCTTGAAGAGTACGAATTTTATCGCTCATTATTGACCTGCCTTCTGGTTAATAACTGTTTTTACACGCGCGATATCGCGGCGTACTGTTCTTAGCGTGTGTGTCTGAGCTAACTGACCAGTGCTAGCTTGCATGCGCATATTAAATTGCTCACGAAGTAGTCCTAGAAGTTCAGCATTAAGCTCTTCTACGCTTTTATCTTTTAGTTCGCTAGCTTTCATCACATTACCGTCCGAGTTACGAAAGTTGTTTTGAATGGCAATTTACGAGCAGCAAGGTCGAATGCTTCACGAGCAAGCTCTTCTGAAACACCTTCCATTTCGTAAAGTACTTTACCAGGCTGAATTTCAGCAACCCAATATTCAACAGAACCTTTACCTTTACCCATACGAACTTCAAGAGGTTTTTCTGTAATCGGTTTGTCAGGGAAGACACGAATCCAGATTTTACCTTGACGTTTCACGTGACGCGTCATAGCACGACGAGCTGCTTCGATTTGACGAGCAGTCATACGGCCACGGCCAGTTGCTTTCAATCCGAAAGTACCGAAGCTTACTTTGTTACCGTTTTGCGCTAAACCGCGGTTGCGGCCTTTGTGCATTTTACGGAATTTTGTACGTTTTGGCTGTAACATTACTCGCTACCTCTACTTAGCACTTTTCTTGGCTTTCTTTGGTGCGCGTTTAGCTGGCTTCTCTTGCTCTTGTACTAGTGGTAAACCACCAATAACTTCGCCTTTGAAGATCCAAACTTTAACACCAATGATACCATAAGTGGTTAAGGCTTCAGAAGTTGCGTAATCGATATCAGCACGAAGAGTATGTAGAGGTACACGACCTTCACGATACCATTCTGAACGTGCGATTTCAGCGCCGCCAAGACGACCGCTAACTTCAACTTTAATCCCTTTAGAACCGATGCGCATTGCATTTTGTACCGAACGCTTCATAGCGCGACGGAACATAACACGACGTTCTAGTTGAGAGGCAATGCCGTCTGCTACTAGTTGTGCATCTAGTTCTGGTTTACGTACTTCAGAGATATTAATCTGAGCAGGTACACCAGCGATTTTAGTTACCGCTTGACGTAATTTTTCTACGTCTTCGCCTTTTTTACCGATAACAACACCCGGACGAGCCGTGTGGATTGTTACTCGGATTGATTTTGCTGGACGCTCAATAACGATTTTAGACACAGAAGCCGTTTTCAATTCCTTTGTAAGGAATGTACGAACTTTGTGATCGCCAAAAAGCTGTGCAGAGAAATCTTTTGAACTCGCGTACCAGGTAGAAACCCAAGGTTTAGATATACCTAGGCGAATACCAGTAGGATGAACTTTTTGTCCCATTACTTATACTCCTAGCTATCTGAAACCATAACAGTGATATGGCTTGTACGCTTAAGGATGCGGTCTGCGCGTCCTTTAGCACGAGGCATAATACGTTTCATTGTAGGACCATCGTCCACAAAGATCGTTGTTATACGAAGCTCATCAATGTCAGCACCTTCGTTATGCTCTGCGTTAGCAATAGCAGACTCAAGTACTTTCTTAACTAATACAGCGGCTTTCTTAGGGCTGTACGCCAGGATTTCTAGTGCGCGATCTACAGGTAACCCACGGATCTGATCTGCAACTAGACGTGCTTTTTGCGCCGAACCAGAGGCGAATTTATGTTTAGCTAATGCTTGCATTTATCTTCCCCTCTTATCGTTTCTTCGCTTTCTTATCCGCAGCATGGCCACGGTAAGTGCGAGTTGGTGCAAATTCACCTAGTTTGTGACCGATCATTTCGTCAGAAACGAAAACTGGTACGTGCTGGCGACCATTATGGACAGCAATGGTCAATCCGATCATGTTAGGTATGATCATTGAACGACGGCTCCAAGTTTTAATTGGCTTTTTCTCACCGCTTTCCAAAGCTTTCTCTACCTTCTTCAGCAAGTGTAGGTCTATAAAAGGACCCTTCTTGAGAGAGCGTGGCATGGCTATTCCTCAATATTACTTAGTACGACGACGTACTATAAATTTATCCGTACGCTTGTTCTTACGCGTCTTCGCACCTTTAGTCGGTTTACCCCATGGAGACACAGGATGACGACCACCAGATGTACGACCTTCACCACCACCGTGTGGGTGATCTACCGGGTTCATGGCAACACCACGAACTGTCGGACGAATACCACGCCAGCGATTTGCACCTGCTTTACCAAGTGAACGAAGCATATGCTCAGCATTGCCTACTTCACCTAGAGTCGCACGACAATCAGATTCAACTTTACGAACTTCGCCTGAACGAAGACGTAATGTTACATACTGACCATCACGAGCAAGGATTTGAACGTATGCACCAGCAGAACGTGCGATTTGAGCACCTTTACCTGGTTTTAATTCTACGTTGTGAACAGTCGAACCTACAGGCATATTACGCATTGGTAATGCATTACCAGGCTTGATTGGTGCATCAACACCAGACTGGATTGCATCGCCAGCTTTTAAGCCTTTAGGTGCGATAATGTAACGACGCTCACCGTCTGCATATAATACAAGAGCGATGTTTGCGCTACGATTTGGATCGTATTCTAAACGTTCAACAGTAGCTGGAATGCCATCTTTAGTACGTTTAAAATCGATTAAACGGTAGTGTTGTTTATGACCACCACCGATATGACGAACCGTAATACGACCATTGTTATTACGACCACCTGATTTAGAGTTTTTCTCTAAAAGTGGTGCGTATGGCTTACCCTTATGTAGATCAGAGTTAACCACTTTAACTAGGTGACGACGGCCCGCAGAAGTAGGCTTACACTTTTGAAGTGCCATAATTCTATCCCCTTATTACTCGGCGCCGCCGACAAAGTCTAGCTCGCTGCCTTCTTTAAGAGTAACGTAAGCTTTCTTCCAGTCGCTACGACGACCGAAACGTGCGCCAGTACGTTTTGTTTTACCCTTAACGTTAAGTGTGCGAACACCAGTTACTTCTACTTCAAAAAGCTTCTCAACTGCTACTTTAATTTCAGCTTTAGTTGCGTCATTTACTACTTTAAAAACAATAGTATTGTTTTCTTCAGCAGCAATTGTGCTTTTTTCAGAGATATGTGGAGCAAGGATCACTTTTAAAAGACGTTCTTCGCGAATCATGCTAGCGCCTCCTCAAGTTGCTTAACAGCAGCGGCTGTAATAAGTACCTTATCGAAAGCAATTAAGCTTACAGGATCGATACCAGCTACATCACGTGTGTCAACCTTATAAAGGTTACGTGCCGATAAGAAAAGATTTTCATCTACTTCTTCAGTCACGATAAGAACATCTTTAAGCTCAAGTTCTTTAAGCTTAGCAACTAGTTCTTTAGTTTTTGGTGCTGCTAGAGCAAAACTTTCAACAACGATTAAACGCTCTTGACGAACTAATTCAGATAAGATGCTTTTAATCGCACCACGGTACATTTTACGGTTTACTTTTTGGCTGTGGTCTTGTGGTTTAGCTGCAAAGCTAACGCCACCTGAACGCCAAATTGGGCTACGGATTGTACCGGCACGTGCACGGCCAGTACCTTTTTGAGCCCATGGTTTTTTACCACCACCGCTTACTTCAGAACGTGTCTTCTGAGCACGAGTACCTTGACGAGCACCTGCTGCGTATGCAACAACTACTTGATGTACTAATGCTTCGTTAAACTCACGTCCAAAAGTAGCTTCAGAAACTTCAAGACCGCCAGAAGCGTCTTTAATTGCTAATTCCATCACTAAATCTCCAGGACTTATGCTTTAACAGCTGGTTTAACGATAACGTCACCGCCAATAGCTCCAGGTACTGCACCCTTAACTAAAAGCAAATTACGCTCAGCGTCAACGCGAACTAGTTCTAAGTTTTGAGTCGTTACACGCTCAGCACCCATATGACCGGCCATTTTCTTACCTTTAAACACCTTACCAGGTGATTGGTTTTGACCGATTGAACCAGGAGCACGGTGAGATAGAGAGTTACCATGTGTAGCGTCTTGCATGCTGAAATTCCAGCGCTTAACACCACCTTGGAAACCTTTACCTTTAGAAGTACCGGTTACGTCAACCTTGTTGATTTCGTTGAATAATTCAACAGTAAGCTCAGCGCCTACTTCAAAATCGCCTTCACCACCGTTAAGGCGGAATTCCCACAGACCGCGACCCGCTTCAACACCAGCTTTAGCGAAATGACCCGCTTTAGCTTTGTTTACACGACTTGCTTTTTTAGTGCCTGCGGTTACTTGAAGCGCGTTATAACCGTCTGTTGCGTCAGATTTGATCTGAGCAATGCGGTTAGGTGTCGCTTCAATAACTGTCACAGGGATAGATACACCATCTTCAGTGAAGATTCGTGTCATACCCACTTTACGACCGACTAGACCTAATGCCATTTTCCTAAAACCTCTCTAATCTTTCGATTAACCCAGGCTGATTTGAACATCAACACCAGCAGCAAGATCTAAACGCATAAGCGCGTCTACAGTCTTGTCAGTTGGTTCTACGATGTCTATCAGACGTTTATGGGTGCGGATCTCGTACTGATCACGCGCATCTTTATTAACGTGCGGTGAAGTTAGTACAGTAAAACGTTCAAAGCGTGTAGGTAGTGGGATTGGACCACGTACTTGTGCGCCAGTGCGTTTCGCAGTTTCCACGATTTCTGCCGTTGATTGGTCAATCAAACGGTGGTCAAAAGCTTTTAGGCGAATACGAATGCGTTGATTTGACATTCTTAACCTCAATATAAAGAGCATATAAAAGAGCATAAAAAAACGACCGAAACAATCTTAAAACTTAAGATGTCGGCTGTTTGATTATATCTACGTTGAGTTCCAAATCGGAACTCCTGTTTATTAGCTTGAAATCCAAGCTTAATTTATCCTTTCAAGTTCCCAGAGGAATTTTGAAAGCCTGCGTATTATAGAGGTATTGGTGATAAATGCAACAACTATTTAGAAACAATACAATGCCTATAAATTTGATTAAATAAGCACCCATACATGCTTACTAGCTATACTTGAACTAATACCTCTACTGTTAGTCAATAAACAAGTTAACACCTTAATTACGCAAACTAAGGGATTTTTAGATATTATGGTATCCTACTGCGCTAATTTTGCCCTTAATACTCTCAATATGGTGAGTCGATGCGTATTTTTAATTATTGTTTAAATGTTATGTCTGCTGGATTTAGCCGCTTATTTGTAAAAAGCAAAGTGCTGCCAGAAAATCCGATTAAACAGTATGATCTAAACCCTGAGTACCCTACATTTTATATAGTGCGTTTAAATTCACGATTTGATTTAGCGGCTCTCGCACATGCGTGTAAAAAAAATGGTCTACCTAGCCCAACTGAAGAGCAAGTATTAGGTAACCAAGATTTAGACCGTTTTATTGGTATTAAAAATCCACCACCACTTTTTGGTGATGAAGCTAAGCCAACCAATGCTTTAGCCCAAGGCAAGCAAATTATTGAGTACTTAATAAAAAGCGGTCAGCAAAACGTACAAGTGGTGCCTGTTACTATTTTATGGGGGCGCGATCCAGGTAAAGAAAAGCCAGGACTACGTACTTTAATTACACACTCTCTTACTCCAAGCTGGTTTAGAAAGTTTTTTGTGGTGTTATTTTCAGGGCGCGATAACTTTATTCGCTTTAGCCAACCACTCGACTTATCACTTTTAGTCAATGAAAAAGCCGATGTAAGCGAGTTACCACATAAATTATTACGCGTAGCGCGTGTTCACTTTAAGCGCCAAAAGCTAGCTGCTACAGGCCCTAAAATGCCATCTCGTGAGCAATTGTTTAATTCATTATTAGCGTCACCTACTATAAAAAAAGCAATTCAAGATGAAGCTAACGCTAAAAACATTAGCCAAACAGAAGCTCGTCAAAATGCACTTAAGCTACTTGATGAAATAGCCGCTAATTACTCTGAAGCAATAATACGTGTGGCCGAAAGGTTTTTAACTTGGTTATGGAATAAGCTTTATAATGGTATTGATATTAAACACGCCGAACAAATTCATGAACTAACAGATAAAGGTCATGAAATAATCTATATGCCTTGTCATCGCAGTCATATGGATTACTTACTGCTTACTTACTCTATTTATCATTTAGGCTTAGTTCCACCACATATAGCTGCAGGTATAAATCTTAACTTTTTCCCTGCCGGTGGCATATTTAGACGCTCTGGGGCATTCTTTATTCGTCGCTCGTTTGCAGGCAATAAACTTTATTCTGCCATATTCAAAGAGTATTTAAGCCAACTGTTTATTAAAGGTTACTCTGTTAAGTTTTACACGGAAGGCGGTCGAAGCCGAACTGGGCGCTTACTTCCGCCTAAAACGGGTATGCTATCTATGACATTACAAGCAATGCTACGCGGAATAGACAGACCAATATCTATCGTTCCTGTGTACATTGGCTACGAGCACGTCATGGAAATTAACACCTACCTTAAAGAGCTGGATGGAAAAGATAAAAAAGGCGAATCTATATTTGGTATTTTTAAGGCAATCAAAAACCTCAAAAACTACGGTCGTGGTAATTTAAACTTTGGTGATCCAATCTCGATTAACCAATACTTAAACGATAACCAACCTGATTGGCGTGATTCAATACACCCTACCGATGTGCAAAAGCCGCAATGGTTAGCGCCACAAGTAACTAAACTTGCCGACCAAGTAATGGTTAAAATTAATAATGCAGCGGCGCTTAATGCGGTTAACTTACTAGCGATGATATTGCTGGTTAACGATAAACAAGCATTGAGTAAACCAAAGCTATTAGCACAACTTGATTTTTATCTGCGTTTACAGCGCGATGCCAGCTATAGCGATAAAGTAACCGCGCCAGACGAAACACCAGAGCAATTACTAAAGCATGCATTAAAGCTGAATAAGTTTGAAGTTATCAGTGATGAGTTTGGCGAAATTATTACTATTAGCGATAAAGAAAAAGTATTGTTTAATTACTACCGCAACAATATTTTGCACTTGTTTGCAGTACCAAGCTTAATTGCACTACATCTATTTAAACAACACAGCACAACTATTGAGCAATGCCAGCAACTTGTAAAAACGTTTTATCCATTATTTGCTAAAGAATGGTATTTACAGCCTCTTGATGAAAACTATATAACGCGTATTTTAGCTAATTTTGCCGATCAAAATTTAATTGAGTTTGATGGCAATAACATTCATATAACAAACGGTAATGACTGCTTAGCTAAGCTAGAGATGCTTGGACGAGCACTTAGTTTTACTCTACAACGTTACGCTATTGTGATTGGTTTTATTCAAACAAGTGATGGCATTGAAAAAGCCGAGCTTGAAAGAGAGAGCCAAGTGCTTGCACAGCGTTTAGGTACACTGCATGGCATAAAAACACCTGAGTTTTTTGACAAAAAAGTACTTGTTAGTTTTATCGAAAACTTACGTGGTGAGTCATTAATAACAGAGGGTGATAAGGGCTTAGTAGGTAGCACACAACTATGTGAAACCTACGCACACCTTAAAACATTACTGCCAGCACGCGTCTGGCAGTCAATCAGCGATATAGTTCAAGATCAGTGTAACTAGCAATGCATTTACAGAAGGGGTTAGCGTTGACGCATAACCCCTTCTTGCATTGTTGAGGCAACCAAGTTGCCTTGGCGATCAAAAAACTGCCCCCGTACCAAACCACACCCATTACTCGCACTTGGACTATCAATTGAATACAAAATCCAATCATCCATTCTAAATGGACGATGAAACCACATTGCATGATCAATAGTAGCTACTTGCATATTTGGCTGCATAAACGATACACCATGAGGTTGCAATGCAGTTGGTAAAAACTCAAAATCAGACGCATACGCTAATAAGTAATTATGGATACGCTGATCGTCCGGCATTTCACCATTAGCTTTAAACCAAATATGCTTTACCGGCTCCATAACTTCTGGTTTAAACGGGTTATGAAAAGTAACCGGTCGCATTTCAATTGGCATTTCACGGGTAAACTTATTACGGATAACCTCTGGGATATGCGAAGCGTTATCTTGGTAAAACTCAAGCGATGAACGTAATTCTTCAGGTGCGGGAACATCAGGCATTGTCGCTTGATGCGATAACCCACTCTCTTCACCTTGGAATGACGCGGTCATATAAAAAATAGGTTTACCGTACTGAATTGCTTTGACTCGGCGCGTACTAAAGCTCTTTCCATCACGAATAGTTTCAACGTCATAAACAATGGGTTTAGCCGGATCGCCTGGGCGTAAAAAGTAAGAATGTAATGAATGAACTATTCGCCCTTCAGGTAGAGTTTCTTTGGCAGCAGAAAGCGCCTGCCCCATTACTTGACCACCAAATACAGCACCAAAGCCTAAATCTTGGCTTTGTCCTCGATATAAACCTTGCTCAATTTCTTCAAGTGTTAACAACGACAATAAATCATCTAATACTTGGCTCATTATTTCTTCCTCATTACCCTAGTGTCCAAATGATACTATACAATAGTGGGAAGTAAATATTTGTTAGGAATACTGTTATGGCTTACTGGCTATTTAAAACTGAACCCGATGCGTTTTCATTAGATGACTTAAAAAACGCACCAAAACAAACGACTCTTTGGGAAGGTGTGCGTAATTACCAAGCACGAAATTTTATGCGTGACGACGTCAAAGTCGGTGATTCAGTCATGATTTATCATTCAAGCTGCAAACACGTGGGCGTAGCCGGCATTGCCGAGGTTACCAAAGAAGCCTACCCAGACCCCACTCAATTTGATTTAAGCAGCGACTATTACGATGCAAAAGCCACCAGCGACAAACCACGTTGGGTTGTTGTTGAGGTTACTTATCAAAGCCATTTAAAAAAATTAATTAGCCTTAAAGATATTAAAGCCAATGACAATATTACTGAAATCGCACTTAAAAAGGGCGGACGACTATCAATAATGCCTGTTACTAAAAATGACTGGGATGAAATAATCAAAATGGCGCAGTAATACCCTATCGGTTTGACCTAATTTCATTGAGTTTGATATGATCTATATTGACTTATAGCTGGAGGATTAATGAAATTACTGTATTGGTTAGATGAATGGTTAACTCTCCCGCGCAATGAGCAACAAACTCGATTACCCATGACGGGTAATGATTTACTCGGCGATGTATTTGTTAAGTATGATTTTGTTGACGTTAATAAACCCCTGCTTTTTACCTTCTCCCCTGCTGGCACTAACGTGCAAGAGCAAGATCTTCACCCTGATTTTGCACCATGGGGTTATCACTTAGCTCAAAAACAAAACGTAAACGTAATCGCTTTTCAGCATTTAGGTAAAAGTAATTGGTTTCGTAATCGTAATTTAATCTTTTTTCTCGAGCAATTATCAACATTACTTACGCCGTTTAATTGTCGACTTGGCTATGGTTTAAGTCGTGGCGGATTTGCTGTTGGCGCTTTTGCTAAACTATTAAAGCTAAATCAGGTGTTGTTCTTCCATCCAGTAAGTACTAAAAATAAAGAATTAGTACCGTGGGATGACCGCTCTAGTACCGATATAGCTCAGCAGTTTGATTGGCAGCAAGATTATCACGATCTAGATTTAGGAGATGCCCAAGGCTATGTTATTTACGATCCTACTAATCGTATAGACCGAATGCACGCTAAGCGCTATAAGCAGTTAACTCACTTACGAGTATTTGGTATGGGACATGGCACACATGCCACATATTTGAATAAGTTTGGATTTTATAAGCAAGTAGCCGTCGATTTTATCCAGCATCAGCAAATTGATATTGCGCAGTTTCGTCTGCAAACTAAAACCTTACGTTTTAAAGAGGATTATTACAAAAGCCTTAATAAAGCGAATGTAAACTCAGCTCACCGTCAAACACTATTAAGCAAAGCTCATAATATTTTGATTGATGAAAAAGAAGTTCACGTACAGGAACATCAGGCAAAAATTGATATTCAGCCATTAATAGATGTTGCCCTCAAGCATCAAGATGAGCATCCTAATGATGCCATTCAGTTATTAGAAGTTGCTCAACAACTTGTACCTGACGATCCTTTAATTGAGCATAAAATTAAGCAACTAGAAGAGTAGTTACGCCAGTAAAAGCGGCTGTAAAGGCCAACTACTCTATTTGGCCTTTTTCTTTTTGTGCCCATACTTGGGCACAATGGCAAAGTACATCATTAACCCTAACCAAGAAAATATAATTATTCCCATTAGCCAGCCATTCTTTTCATGACCCTGTGTACGCTTACTGTTGAGTACAATAACGACAGGTAATATATAAGCACTTAAAACAACAATTAAAAATACAACTTCATTCATTATTTTTCTAGGCTCGACCAGTCTACTTCACTACTTAATACTCGATCTACCGATATATAGTGCAAAATATCGCCTTCACTTACTTTGTAATCTAATGGTGGATTTAAATCCATATTTTGCGCACTTAAATTATGAGCAACACCCAACAGTATTGCATCATGCTCAAGCTTAAAATGATGAAACAAAGTACCAAACTCCATATCTTTGCAGCCGCTTGGTATTTTCAAACTAAATTGTGTATCACCATGCAAAGTAGATAGCAGCTCCTCTTGCACACGGCTCGAACCTGGATCTTGCATTGAGCGTACGAGTATCTCAGCTGATTTTGCACTACTACACTCTACATTTTGGCAATGCTCTAACATCATCTCAACTTTGGTTTCATCCAAAAAGTGAGCACTTATATGACAATCATCTTTTACTAAGCGACTTATGCGCAGGGCTGTTGTAAATGTCTGATCGTCATCTTGACCATCAATAATCACTTTATCAGCACTACGAATAGCTACCCGCTCTAGTTCAGCTAAATTAGTAAAACTCGTTAAACGTGCAAAATCAACGCTTTCGTTAGCTAAAAAAGGATGATCCATTTGCTCTGTTACCGCGAGTAAAATACGACGGTCAGTACGTTTCGTATCTGCCAAAATGTAATCAATCATCTTTTTTGTACGAGTGTCGTGCCAACCAAAAATAATAATATGGTGGTTACTGTGGGCAAAGTTTTTATCACCAGTCATAGCGCGCCTAATTAAGTAAGTAACAGTTTGTCCTGCTTTTCCTAGCAAAACACCAAATAAAGCTAAACCAAATGGAATTTGTATTAATGCAACCACCCAACGACCAAGATCAGTAGTTGGACTAAAGTCACCATATCCCACTGTTGATGTTGTTACTGTGTAATAGTAAAAAAAGGTAGTAAGCGAGGTTAACGCTTTCTCATTCGCTATAAATAGTAAGCTCCATGTTAATAGCATATGAGTCAAAATAGCTAATGCCACTGCTTGCCAACTCAACTGATCTATATGAGCGCGAACAAGTAACGCTAGCCTTTTAAATATCACCGGCATAATACAAAGTCTTCGTTAGTAAATTATCTATAAACAGTACGTTACTGTAAGCGATGCTTTTAAGCAATGTTTAAGCTTTTAACCGCAAATATTAGACTAAATGCTGTTTGCCAATGGTGATTTTTCATGATTAATTAGCGTTAAAATAATAACCAAAACAGTTGTGCTTATGCTTAATAAAATAGCCCGCCCTTTTACTAAAATTGTAGAGCGTTATCTTCCCGACCCCTTTATATTTGTAATTTTACTTACAATAATTACCCTTGTCAGTGCGAGCTTATTTACAACCGCAACTAACATTGAAGTATTACAAGCGTGGGGAGGTGGGTTTTGGAACTTATTAAGTTTTGCGATGCAAATGCTACTAGTGTTAATTACAGGCTATATGTTGGCAAGTACGCCACCTATAAGTAAGTTATTAGAAAAGCTAGCAACATTTGCAAGCACCGCACCTAAAGCAATTATATTAGTCACGCTTATTTCGCTTTTAGCGAGCTGGATAAATTGGGGATTTGGCTTAGTTATTGGTGCCCTTTTTGCCAAAGCAATTGCTAAACATACTCGTGTTGATTATCGATTATTAGTAGCCAGCGCTTACTCAGGTTTTGTTGTATGGCATGGCGGATTAGCGGGTTCGATTCCTTTAACTATCGCAACCGATGGTCACTTTTCAGAGGCCAGCATTGGTATTATGAGTACAGAGCACACTTTATTTGCGGGCTTTAATATAGCCATATTAGTTGGTTTATTCATTATTATGCCGCTCGTTAATCGCTATATGCTGCCAAGCGAGCAAGAAAGCGTATATATCGACCCAGCTCTTTTACAAGAGACAACACCTAAGCCCACAACAATAACCAGACCTGCCCAACATTTGGAACAAAGTAAACTACTCGGTATGACAATTGGCTTATTAGGTTTGGCATATTTAGGCTATTACTTCTTTATTACTGGCGGAAACTTAAACCTTAATAGCGTTATTGCCGTATTTTTGTTTTTAGCTATTACGCTGCATCAAACACCCCATAATTTACTTAACAGTCTGCAACAAGCAATTCCAAGCGGGGCTGGCATTGTTATTCAATTTCCTTTTTATGCTGGCATTATGGCGGTAATGGTTGATAGCGGATTAGCACAACAGATATCACGTGGCTTTATTGCCGTTGCAGATGCTGATAGCTTGCCATTTTTTAGTTTTATAAGTGCAGGACTCGTTAATATGTTTGTACCCTCTGGCGGCGGCCAATGGGCAGTACAAGCGCCTATTGTTATACCCGCAGCACAAGAGCTAGGTGCCGATATATCTCGCGTTGCAATGGCTGTTGCATGGGGTGATGCGTGGACTAACCTAATTCAACCTTTTTGGGCATTACCCGTCCTTGCTATCGCAGGCTTAAAAGCAAAAGATATTATGGGGTTTTGTGTTGTGCAGCTATTTGTAACTGGGGTTTTTATATCGCTGGTATTGAGCTTTTATTAACTGCAAGCATTGTGCAAAGGCGTGCAATATACGCACGCCTTCATTGCTTTAAGCACTCTCACCTTGCTGACCTAAGTCCACTAATTCACCTGCATTTAAATGATAGACTTTGCCAGCCATATTAATAGTTTCTCGGCGATGAGCAATCATAATCCGTGTGATTGGTAAGTGCTGAATTTGCTCACTTATTTTCGCCTCGTTATCCTTATCTAAATGGCTGGTTGCTTCATCCATAAACAACACGCAGGGCGATTGATACAATGCGCGAGCAAGGAGTA
Organism: Pseudoalteromonas sp. TB25; assembly: GCF_000497995.1. Lineage (NCBI taxonomy): Bacteria > Pseudomonadati > Pseudomonadota > Gammaproteobacteria > Alteromonadales > Pseudoalteromonadaceae > Pseudoalteromonas > Pseudoalteromonas sp. TB25. The sequence continues at coordinate 7,463 of NZ_AUTI01000349.1, read as the reverse complement.
AACGCTGTACTTGACCGCCAGATAAGTTTGATCCCATATCACCTACTAATGAGTTATAACCCATAGTCATTTTGGTAATATCATCATGAATAGCCGCATGACGAGCACACGTCTCTATTTTCAAGTAATTGGGCTGTGGGTCAAAAAAGCTGATGTTATCGGCGATTGAGCCAGCTAACAATGTGTCATCCTGCATCACTGCAGCTATTTGTTTACGGTAGTTTTTAAGGCCAAACTGGGTGATATCTTTACCATCCAGCAGCACTTTACCCGAGGTCGGCTGTAATAACCCCAGCATAATTTTCATTAGCGTAGTTTTACCCGCGCCAGATGGCCCTGTAATCGCAATCGAGTCACCGGTATTCAGCGTTAAATTAACATTATTTAAAATAGGCGCTTGCTCTTCACTGTAACTAAAGCAAATATTCTCGAGCGTAAGCTGGCCTTTAACTTTACCTTCGTCATCACCGGTATAGGCCATTTCACCGTCACGATTAGCTTCTTGTTTCGTGAGTGCTATATCTGCAATACGGTCTAAGTGTAAGCGCATCATTTTGAATTGAATAATTTGCTCAATTAAGTTGGCAAAGCGGCTGGTTAACTGGTTTTTATAAGCAATAAACGCCAGTACCATACCAACAGACAAACTATTGCTCATAACTAGCAATGCAGCAAAGTAAATCACCAATACATTTTCAAGGCCAAATAACAGTTTATTAAATGAATCAAAGCTAATGTTTAAACGCCCTAAACGAATTTCACTGTTTATTACCTCTGCATAACGGTTTTGCCAAATACCTTGGCGCTGCGATTCATTACCAAACAATTTTATAGTTTGCATACCCCGAATATTTTCTAAAAAGTTCGATTGCTCTTTGGCAGATGATTGAATCATTTCTTCGGTGGCTTGATGTAGTGGACGATACAGCGCTAAACGTACTAAGGTGTAAAGCACAATTGCACCTACAACTATTGCAGTGAGCTTTAGCGAATAAATTAGCATCATAATCAATACGGTAATAGCCATCACGCCATCGACCAGTGTTTCTACAAACCCCGTGGTAATACGCTCACGTATTTGCGCTAATGAGCCAAAGCGCGACACAATATCGCCGACATGGCGCGACTCAAAATAATTCATCGGTAGCCGCAATAAGTGCCGGAGTAAGTTCACACCCATTTGCATATTCAAAAGGCTGGAAAGACGTAAAATTAGCCAACTTCGTACCGCATTAGTCACCACCGAAATAATAGCAATCAGCGCAAAACCCATAGCAAGCACCGTTAATAACGATTCATCAAAACTAATGAGTACTTCATCCACCACCCACTGCATATAATAAGGGGTCATCAAGGCAAACAACTGTAATACAAGTGATAATGCTATCAGTTTTAGTAATCCCGCCTTTAAGCCCTTCATGGTGCTCCAAAGTTGGGTAAACTTCATCTGCGCTTTTTCTTGTTTAGCTTCAAACTTACTCGTTGGTGTGAGCTCTAAACAAATACCGGTAAAGTGTTTACTAAACTCATTACTATTTAAACTGCGTTTACCAACAGCTGGGTCGTTAATTGCAAATTTAGCTGAAGATCCTTTACCAGAGACTTTGGTCAATACCACAAAGTGATTCATATCCCAGTGCAATATACACGGCGTTTGCAGTTTATGAACTTCATCAAGCGGGCATTGTAGCGCACGGCTAGCTAGCCCTAAATTATCACCTAGCTCAATCAACTGCTGTAAGTTCATACCCTTTAGATTAGCCGAAAAGCGTTTTCGCATGGCAGGCATATCCAGCTTATGGCCGTGATAACATACCATCATAGCCATAGAGGCTAGGCCGCATTCAGCTATTTCGGATTGGAGTAATAGAGGAGTGCTTTTGCTTATAGAGAAATTTAGATTATTCATACTCTAACTTACAAACATACTTGAATGTGAGGTGAAGCATCAATATTGAAAATCCAGCAATAATAAATAAGGAAAAACTTAATGCTGATATGATTACCATGTAGAAACTTGCAATACCTATATATATAAAAATCTGAAATATTTGAAATAATATTAAATTAAGCCTAATAATTGAATAAAATAAGCTAAAGGAACCCAGAACAAAAAATAAGCCAGAAAAAATAAACTCTCCATCATTAACAAGAAACGCACCTAATATTAGAAAGACTAATGAGATTGAAAAACTATAAGGTTTTCTAATAATTGCATTCATCTTAGTACCTTACATTGAAATAAATTAAAGGCTACAAAGTAGCCTTAAGAAATGTTTACTTTTGCATTTGATAAACATCATATGCGATCATTGCCACACCAACCGCAATACCAACACCTGTTCCGATAGCAATTCCACTCAACAACGCACGACCAAGTATTCTAGCACCAGCTGCAACAGTGCGACTAGAAACACCACCATCAACTTGAGTCAATTCACTCGCAGTTAACTCTCTCATAAATCCCCCTACTTCAATGACTGATATGCTGAGAAGGTAGCAATAGATGCAGCAATTGTACCAATGCTAATCCCTGTGACTTTAACAGCGAATGTTAATAATGGGGGAACTAAAAATACAACTCCACCATTCACTTCTTGAATTTCATTTACGTTTAATTCACGCATAATGTTATACTCCATGTATCCGACGCTTTTTAGTTAAGTCGTCGGGTTGTTAATATGCTCCCCTTCAATAAAGGTGAGCGGTTAATAGGCTAGCTTTAGCTGCTCGCTAAAGTTAACTAAAGCTGGCCGACTTTTTCGGTTGTTCGCATTTAGCAAACCACCAAAACTTTCAAATTTTTCTTTATTTTATAAAACGCTACACTTAACTTACGCGCCCTTTTAGGCTGTACAGTGGCTCGAGTAACCACTCGATTAATGTGCGCTGCTCCAACATAATATCCGCTTCAAACAACATGCCGCTTTTTAGCTCGAACGCTTTACCATAGGCCTGCATTTGTTGTTGGCTAAGTATTGCCCGCAAGCGGTATACAGGCTCTTGCAGAGCAATGGGCAAGCGTATTTCATTTGGGGTAATGAGTGCCTTATCAATACGGCTAATTTTGCTGTTAATGAAACCAAAGCGTTGATAGGGGAAAGCATCAAAACGCAGGCGCGTATCGTTACCTAGCTGTATAAAGCCCGCTGAACGTGTTGGTAGCAACAACTCTGCTACTAGCTCTGATCCTTCGGGAATAATATGCAACAGTGGTTTGGCTTGGGTAAGTGTTTCGCCCTTAACCACTTGAATGCCAGTAACAACACCGCTGTTACTGGCTGTTATGGTATATTGATAGTTACTTTTAATTTGTGTGAGCTGGTTTTTAATATCCGCTTGTTGGCGTTTAAGGCTATTTATACGCAACATATATTGTTGTGGTACGTTGGCAATATTAAAACTAAGTTGGCTTAATTGATTTTCTTGCTGCATCAGCAAGCGCGCTAGGTTTTGTTTTTCTTGCTTAGCATCTAACAGGGCTTGCTGCTGTTGCTCTCGCTCGATGTTTGATAAAAAGCCATTTTTATTAAGTTGATTTAGGTTGCTTTGTTGTCGGTTAAGTAGCCCTAATTTTTCATCAGCTAGAGCTAGTTGACTTTGTAATGCAACTTGCTCATTAGTAAGTGCATGTTTTTGCGCTTGCAAGTTAAGTGATTCTTGCTTTTGTAGGGTAAGGTTTTGTGCTATCTCGTCATTAAGCAACTGTATTTGCATACTTAGCTGCTCAACAAGCTGGGTACTAAAGGCTATGCCTTGGCTGTTATTTTGCTGCACAATAATGGTCGCCAACGGCTGACCTTTAGTAACGGCATCACCCTCTCGTACAAATAGCTGCTCAATCATACCACCTTGACTAGCAAAGCTTTGGATTATCCCTTTATTGGGTATTAAAAACCCCCGTACTGTTTCCTTGCGGGAATATTCTGCTGTAAATAAGAAGCTTATCACTACAATCGCAATACATACCAAAACAAATACGGTAAGTTTTATTGATAATGGTTGTGCTAGCGTAATCACGCCAGTTAAACGCTCACTTTGCTGAGCGACAGCTTCCTTTCTAAATAACATCCAGTTGACTCGCTAAGATTGTTCTAATTTATATTACACTAGAATTCAATTAACAATAAATCAACATAGAAAGTTAAAAAATAAAACATTAATGCAAAAAACTAACTTATTTTGTTGGAAAAATAAAAATACTAGCTCGATAAAATAGTCATCGGCAGGCTCAATATTGGATTTTCTGAATCGGCAAAGTGCATCATTACAGCTACATGCCCAGCTACTACAACTGCATACATAACCGCTGAAAAGCCTTGGCCATATTTATCTAGCGGCATTAAGTGTGAGTAGTGACGGCCTCGCCATTCAAATACAATTTCCAGCGCACCAACAAACAAAAAGAATACCAGTAACATTAAGCCAAAGGTGTAGCTCAGCCATAAGCCAAATAGTACGTCTAATAAGCATACGCTTAAACCAATCCATGAACGCATTGAAAAGCTAATACTTTTTAATACATGCCCGCCATCAAGCGGCAAAATTGGTAACAAGTTAAATAAATTTAATAACGCACTAAGAACCGCCACACCTGCAAATATTTCCATCTCGGTGGCGTAATATAAAACGACACCCAACACCGAGGTAATTAAACCAAATGCAGGCCCCATCAGTGATATAACGACATCTTGCCAACGGGTTGTTATTTTATCGTCACTTACAGCTAGCCCACCAACAAACGGGATTAAGTAAATACCTTTGGTTTTTATGCCAAAGTATTTCATTGCTCGCACATGGCCGTATTCGTGTACGACTAAGCAACCAGTTAGCATTAGTGCAAATTCAATACTAAATAACCACGCATAGCCTGCAACAGAAGCCCCGGCAAGCACTACTTTAATTACCTTAGCACTTTTAAAAAGCTTAAAACCTAATGCAGCTAGCCCTAAAAAGCCTTTTTTAGGTGACCCATTTGTAGGTGCTGGTAACGCAAGTTGTGTTGCAAATTGATCATCTACAAAGAGCGAAATGCTTTGCTCTTCCACTGCCGCTGTATCAATACCTATTACTTTGTTGTCGTAAGTAAATTGAAAATAGTTTTCACGAGGGTTATCAAATGTAATGGCTTGTTGCGCGTGAAATACCTGCACAATTTTTTGCCCAGACACCATAAGCGAAAATGGTTGCTCGGCTAAAGTAAGATCTATTCTTATCATAATTAAGACCGTTTAAAATAATGGCGCTAGTATACCTAATCAGCTTAAAAACACGAGTGAAGGTGCTAGGTAACTATTTTCAAAATAAAAGTATTTGATACTGACAAAATAAAAAAACACTACTACTTTTATAGTAACTCCAAGCGATACATTGAAAGGGATAACAGTGAAGAAGATAGTGCCTAATATTTTAGTTGTTGACGATTCAAAAGCAATTTTGATCGTTATGGAAGCTATACTTAACGAATTGGGTATGTCTAACACTATAACTACGTGCCTGAATGCAAAAGAAGCTCTTGAAAAAGTTAAAGAGGAGATCAACTACTTTGATGCTATTTTTACTGATCTCAATATGCCCGAAATGGACGGCATGGAACTAATCCGCCACTTAGGAGAGTTACATTATCAAGGCGGTATTATAATTGTTTCTGAAATGGACCATAAAGTTATTAGCTTAGCTGCCAATCTCGCGAAACAACATAACGCTCACCTCATTGGTAATATTTCAAAGCCAGTGCAACTGTCTCAGGTTAGTAGGTTACTTATTAAAGTGGCGCAATTAAACAGCCACACTTTATTAAAAGAGTCAGCCATTTCAAAAGATGAGCTTATTGATGCATTAAAAAACGATGAAATAACGCCTTTTTACCAACCAAAAATAAACGCTGATAACAATAAAATTGAAAGCGTTGAAGTCTTAGCACGTATTTTATCAAGTAAAGACGGCAATATTATTTTACCTAACCGTTTTATAAACACTGCCGAACAACACAACTTAATTAATCAAATTACATTTTCTCTTTTTGAAAAGGCCACCAGCGAATTCAAAAATATGAAAGCGCAACTAGGTCATGATTTTAAAATGGCATTTAACTTATCGCCAACTCAGCTCGACGACTTAAACTGCCCTAATAAATTACTGCTCATTTTAGAACTAAACCAACTCACACCTAGTAATATAATTATAGAAATAACAGAACAACATGCACTCTCAAGCCTCATGCAATTAGAAACACTAAACAGATTAAGAATGCATGGCTTTGGTATATCGCTAGACGATTTTGGTGTTGGTTTTACTAATATGAATCAGCTTCGAAATCTTCCTTTTACTGAAATTAAAATAGACCGTTCACTTATTAGCCATATAGAAACAGATTTATTTTCTCAAGTGGTCGTAAGTTCGTTATTTAATATTACGAGTAAAGATAATTTAGACTTAGTAGCAGAAGGTGTTGAACGACCAGAAGAGCTCGTTTATTTAAGGCATTATAGAAGAAAACTAGCCATACAAGGTTTTTTATTTAGCCGCCCTAAACCACAAGACGAATTTATATCTTGGGCTAAAGATTGGCTGAAGACTGATGGCAGCCCCGCTTAAAGCGGTATTAATATTTAATCGGGGCTGGTTAACTAATTATCACCCCGAGTGTGTTTATCTTCTTCACTGACTATATGCGCACTGCTTGCTAAACGTTTGTGCCAACGCTGCCTTGCTACTGCGCGCATATTAGTAGATTGGTCACGCTCATCTACAATCTCTAGCCCCATTAAAGCTTCAATCATATCCTCTAGCGTTACAATACCTTGCACGTCACCGTACTCATCTACAACTAGGCATATATGCGTGCGCTTTGTTAAAAGAGTTTGCAGTAACGACGATACATTTTGAGAACTCGGCACCGTATAAATAGGCTTAATCAATTTGCTGATTTTGTAATCGGTACCTAAACGGTGAAATGCCAGCATAATATCGTTTTTATGCACAAACCCAACAATATCGTCGCTGTCTTTATCAAATACCAATATACGAGAAAATGACGACGAGCCGTGATCGTTTAAATACTGATTTACTGTTAAGTCTTTGTGGATTTTAAAAATTACAGTTCGAGGCGTCATTAAGTCGCATAATTTTGCATGTCTAAAATGCAATAAATTACGAATTATTTCGGACTCATCCTGATGTAATGCACCCGACTCCGTACCTATATCAGCCATTGCCTCTATCTCTTGACGAATATAGTAAGCCTCATCGTGCTTTGGACCCATTAAATTTGTTAGCTTTTGTGCAAACCATACAAAAGGCTTTAGTGATATAACTAAAAACCGCAAAGCGTAAGTAACACTTGGCGTTAGAGCTCGCCAGTAATTAGCCCCCAAGGTTTTAGGAATAATTTCAGAAAGAATTAATACGAGAAATGTCATAATGGCTGATGCAATACCTACAGCCGCATCGGAAAAAACGAC
>NZ_AUTI01000348.1:0-12751 GCF_000497995.1 Pseudoalteromonas sp. TB25 | reverse complement strand
CTACCCATAATATAAAATGTATCTTCATCCATTTGCGATACAACATGCGCTGCAATGTCGGCAAGTACGAGTTCGTCGGTTTCTTTACCGCCATTTTTAACCGCTTGCATATAGCGTACTTCGCTAGGTGTTTGCATTTCGCCGTAGCGTTTGGCTTTTACTGTGCCTTGCCTGAAAGCATCTTCATCTATATCCATTACATCTGCATCGGCTAAGGTAACTAACTCCCCCTTAACCAGCATTTCGACTACGCGCCCTGCAGCCTTTGGCGTGATAGCGTAAACACCAGAATGAATTTTACAACCTGCGGGAATACCAAGTACGGGAATGGTATCCTCTATTGCATGGCAAATGTTACGTGCTGTACCGTCGCCTCCGGCAAATAAGACTAAATCAACACCAGAGTTTTTAAGTATTTTTGCGGCTTGTTCTGTGTCATCTGGGGTTGTTATTGCAGAAGTGTTATATACAACCTCTACATTAAAGCCCAAAGCTTTTGCTGTTTGCTCACCCATGTCACCGTTAACAGTGTAAATGGTTAAGCGTTCTTTATAAGGTAATAGCACCTCAAGCGCTGCTTTTGTTCGGCTATTTGCTTTTGGCTCTGCGCCTAACTCTATTGCTTTTGCCGCTGTGTGCGCGCCATCACTGCCTTTTAAAGCGACTGTGCCACCTAAACCTGCTACAGGGTTTACAATTAAGCCTAATTTAAACGCCATTACAAAGCTCCTTTGGATGTTGCCTCTTAAATTGCTGCGCTGTTAAGGGCCACGGTGTATTGTAAAAATCACACACTGCTTTTAAAAGTGACTCTGTACGAGAGTTAAAGCCATTTTCGATTAGCGATAATACCCGTGCATATACTCGCTGCTGAAAATCAAACCGACACGTTTGCTCGCCGTTTAAATTATCCACCGACACATTAAAATTAAACCCTGCTGCGGTGCTTAATAACCACTCTATAGCTTGGGGCTTTATTTCTACCTTTTCAAACTCAGCTTGTTTTTGTTTGTCGCGCCCATCAGGGCAGTACCAATAGCCGTAGTCTTCTAATAACCGACGTGCATCACCGGCCACCAGCCAGTGTGCTATTTCATGTAATGCACTGGCATAAAAACCATGCGCAAATACAACCTGGTGATATGGCACCTGCTCTGTTGCTGGTAAATACACAGGCTCACAATCGCCTTTTATCAGTCGTGTATTGTGACTTTGATAAAAAGTGCGCTCAAAAATTGAAATTAGATCAGCTATTTGATGCATAAAAATTGATTAATTCGTCTCGGTTACAGCGCCATATTAGCGCACTAAAAACGAGACGAATTGTACGGGCTTTTACAACTAAAGTAAAAATAAGGCGTGATAGTAAAATATAAGCGGATTAATCTTTCACTTTATTGATATTTTTAATAATACCTAAACAGTAAAGCGTATTGGCAAGTTCTTTACGCTGTGTTTTTTCACTTGAGGTTTTATTGGCTAAGCTAGTTAACATATCGTACCGTTTACGTAGAGTTAGTATATATCTGGCATGCTTACGGCATTCAAAACAACGTGTACAGTGTGAATCGACCCAAAAATCAAGTACCTCAAACCAATATTGCTGCTCTTGAGCAAAAAAAATAAATGCCTTAGAGCAACTTTCGCACTTCTCTTCAATATCAACATAAAGTGCCCGAGGGTCAATGGCATAGTTTTGCTTTTTTATATCTGCCAATATTACCGTATTAGGGAAGTATTTAAGCCTCGAGTAACGCCAGTGCGCATTCTCTATCGCCTCTATTGTCACTGAGGTATTGGTAGTTATCGGTTTATTGCCATACCTTGGGTGATTTAGATACATGAGCAGCCTAGTTTAAACTTATGATTTTAAGGCATAGAACATGCCATATGAAAAACAATAATTATAAAGGCGTTCCTGCTTCATCACACTCTACAATATCGGTTTCGGTTAATGCCTGAGTGATCCATACTTGTAATACTGGGCAACGCATAACAAAGTCACAATATTGTTGCGCCTCTGGCGATAACGTAATTTGATACGTTTTTAAACGCAATACAATAGGTACGTACATAGCATCAGCAATACTAAAGTCACCAAAAAACCACTCGTTTGGAAACACATCTTGTTGCTGTGCAAATATCTCGTCTATACGGGCTATGTCTTTTAATGCTTCGCTCGATAGGTCTACTTTACGGGTAGCTCTTATATTCATTGGCACTTCGCTGCGCAGCGCCATAAAGCCTGAATGCATTTCAGCGCTTAGCGCACGCGCTTTAGCTCTTTGGGTAATATATTTTGGCCATGCAGCGCCTGATAAGTAAGCATCGTTAATATATTCACAAATTGCTAGTGAATCCCAAACCTGTAAATCGCCATCAATTAACGCTGGAACTTTTTGCACAGCAAAGGTCTTTTTTAGTTCACTGTAAAAATCAGGGGTGTCGAGTACCAGCTGGGTTTCACTAAACTCAACATCAAATTTACTCATTAAATACCATGCGCGTAATGACCAGCTGGAGTAGTTTTTATTACCGATAAATAATTGCATATTGTAAATACCAAAGTGAATAGACGCTCCTACCTTACTAGGTGATTAAACAACCAACAACATTTTGTTTAAAGTCTCTTTGCTAACGGTTACTTAAAGCTATTAATTACTCACTTAACTGCTTGTTTAAATGTTTTTTTAATAGTTGTGTATTACGCGTATTAGCTTTAAAAAACGCATCAAATATATCGCCAAAAAACGGCACTAAGCCGCCCACAAAGTCAATGAGCATATTGATAATCATCTTAGTCTTTATACGTTTACTCACACCTAAACGCTGCGCTTCTATAAGCACATAGCTTGATAAAATTAGCCCTGCGGCATCACCTATAACGGGAATTAAACCAATCACAGCCTCTAGGCCTATATTAAATTTAGTAAAAGGAATACCAATGCTGCTATCCGTTAACTTACTGAAACGTTCTAAGCGGGCTATTGCAGCCTGGGCTTTTATTTGTGAGTGTTCATTAATATTATCGTTCATGATTACTACCCTCCTTCTTGCAGTATATAGGACCTACTTGAACAACTCCTGAAAGGCTCTTAACTAAATTACAGACATAAAAAAACGCGGTAATCCGCGTTTTTATAATTATAAACACTTACACTGAGCCGTTAATTGGCCCGTGTTGATGATTTACATGCGGATTTTGTCCGCGTTGACGCAGTAAGTGGTCCATTAAGGTAATGGCCATCATTGCCTCAGCAATCGGGATTGCACGAATACCCACACACGGATCGTGACGACCTTTAGTGATCATCTCAACCGCTTCGTTACTTGTATTAATGCTGTTACCTGGAATAGTAATGCTCGACGTTGGTTTTAGCGCAATAGAAGCAATAATATCTTGCCCTGTCGAAATACCCGCAAGTACACCACCTGCATGATTTGATGTAAAACCTTCAGGGGTTAGCTCGTCGCGATGCTCAGAGCCTTTTTGCTCAACCACATCAAAGCCATCACCAATTTCAACGCCTTTAACCGCGTTAATACTCATTAATGAGTGTGCAAGTTCGGCGTCAAGGCGGTCAAATACTGGCTCACCAAGACCAACAGGTACATTGCTTGCCACTACTTTTACTTTAGCGCCAACTGAGTCACCTTGCTTTTTAAGGTCACGCATATATTCGTCAAGCGCTTCAAGCTTACTTGCATCAGGGAAGAAAAATAAGTTATTTTCCACTTCATCCCAGTCAAACGTTTCCGCCTTAATAGGGCCAAGCTGACTTAAACATGCTTTAACTTCAATACCATGAAATTGCTTTAAGTATTTTTTAGCAATAGCACCTGCCGCTACGCGAATCGCGGTTTCGCGTGCAGATGAACGACCGCCACCGCGATAATCGCGCAAGCCGTACTTATGCCAATACGTGTAATCGCCATGACCTGGGCGAAATACATCTTTAATTTTGCCGTAATCTTGCGAGCGTTGATCGGTATTTTCAATCAATAAACCAATGCTGGTACCTGTGGTTTTACCTTCAAAAACGCCTGCTAATATTTTTATTTGATCGCTTTCACGGCGCTGCGTTGTATAACGGCTTTGGCCTGGTTTTCGGCGATCTAAATCAATTTGTAAGTCGGCCTCTGTGATTTCAAGACCTGCGGGAGTACCATCAACAACGCCGCCTAATGCAACGCCGTGGCTCTCACCAAAGGTGGACACTTTAAATAACTGCCCAATGCTATTACCTGCCATTAACTTTCCTCATTCCTAATGACTACCAATAGCCAAGCACAGGGCTTGGCTATTCATTTTTTACTTATTTTGCAAAATACTCATCTAGCTGCTTTTTACTAATTACAAATACACCTAAGCCGCCTTGTTCAAATTCAATCCATTCAAACGGCGCGCCCGGATACAGTGCATCCATATGTACCATAGAGTTACCAACTTCTACAAATAACAAACCGTTATCAGTTAGATGTTCACTCGCTTCGCTCAATATAGTACGGGTTACATCTAAACCATCGTGGCCTGATGCAAGCCCAAGCTCTGGCTCATGATGAAATTCGCGTGGTAAGTCAGCCATATCTTCTGCATCAACATACGGTGGGTTTGCTACTATAAGGTCGTATTTTTGACCTGGTACACCGCTAAATACATCAGACTGAATCGGTAACACGCGATCACTCAACATGTAATCGTTAATGTTAATGTCTGTGACTTCAAGCGCTTCATACGATATATCTACCGCATCAACTTGTGCCTGCTCAAAAGCTTGCGCAAGTGCAATTGCGATACAACCCGAACCCGTACATAAATCTAATATACGGTTTACCGATTGTGGCTCTTCAAGCCACGGCGTAAAGCGGTTACTAATAAGCTCGGCAAATGGTGAGCGAGGTATAAGTACACGTTCATCAACATAAAACGGCATACCCGCAAACCATGCAATGTTTGTTAAGTAAGGTACTGGTGTGCAGTCGTTAATACGTTCTGCAATAAGACCCGCAAGTCGGTTTTTTTCTGTGCTTGTTAAACGCGCGTGCATTAATTCTTTTGGCGCATCAACAGGCAAGCTAAGCGCAGGCAGTAATAAGCTTACAGCTTCATCCCATGCGTTATCTGTACCATGTCCAAAAAATATACTACTACTTGCAAATTGGCTTGTAGTCCAACGTAACCAGTCATGTAAAGTTGACAGTTCTGCAACGGCTTCTTCGAGTGTTGCTTCTTCTATTTGTAAATCGCTCATATATTTTTACCTGTATTAGCTTACTGACTGTTTTGAGTCTTTAAGACGATTGCATTGCCTATCTGCGCTGGGCAAATTACAATTGCCCCTCATTTAAGTATTGTACCGCCTTTTGCGCTGCGTTTTTACGTTTTTTTGTTTAGGTAATAGTTATGAAAAAAGACACTCCATCACATTCGTCCCTAAGCAATGACGACATAAGCTTATTTCGTCAAACGATCACAGGCGCCAAAGTATTTAAACAAGATACTCATCGTTTTGATACAAAGCCTAAGGTGTCACAAGCTAAGCAATTTGCCCAGCAAAAAAAGCAGGCTCAATCTGAATTTTTCTTCTCAGACGTTTATATTCCCGATATAGACACCCACGGCACGGTTAAATATGTAAAACCTGGCCAAGATACTTTCCTAGCTAAACAGCTTCGCCGTGGTGACTTTGCACCCGATTTGACGCTAGATTTACACGGCTTAAATAAAGAACTTGCTAAAGATGAACTCGCTGGACTCATTCACGAATGTAAAAAGCAGCATTATTATTGTGCATGTGTAGTGCATGGTATTGGTGGCGGTGTACTAAAGCACAAAGTACCGCAGTATTTAGTACAGCACCCTGACGTAATAGCGATGCACCAAGCCCCTCTCGAATATGGTGGAAGAGGCGCTGTACTTATTTTAATTAATTTACCGCAAAGTGATGAATTTAGACGCTAACTTTAGCCATTACTAGGATGTAACTACGTGCATATTTTTTCAATTATTTTTCCGCTCATTTTTATTGTTGCGCTGGGTTATAGCTGCTGCCGATTAAAATTTTTCGACAAGCAGCATATCGCAGGCCTGAGTAAGTTTACTTTTTATATTAGTTTGCCTGCTTTTTTATTATTAAATATGTCGCAAATTAACTTACAGCAAAGTATTAGCCTTTTTGCATTTTTGAGCTTTTACATACCTGTTTTGAGTGTATTTGGGGTGGGTATATTAATTGATCGCTTTTATTTAAGTAAAAAACATTTAAAAAACTACCAACAACACGGTGTATTTGGACTTGCTTCTAGCTATTCAAATATGGTGTTAGTGGGTATTCCTATTGTTATTGCCTCGCTTGGCAAAGAAATGATAGCCATTGCATTTATGATCATTACTTTTCATAGCACATTGTTATTTGCACTTACATTTTTAATAGGCGCTAAAGGTAGCAGCGATAAATTTTCGTGGTCGCACTTTGGAAAAAGTATGGTACTAAATCCTATTGTACTGAGTATTGGGTGCGGGCTTATATTAAACATATTAGGAGTTACACTGTTTACCGACTTAGCAAATAGTTTGGAGCTATTAGCTAAACCAGCAATTGCCTGTGCGCTATTTGTACTTGGTGCTAATTTAGCTTTTTATAAAATAGCTGCAAATTGGCAACCGGCGTTAATAGCATCAATTTTAAAAATATTTTTATTGCCTGCGCTAGTTTTATTGGTAGGCACCTATGTATTTAAGCTAGACACGCAAATACTTAATGTATTGGTACTTTTAAGTGCGTCCCCTGTTGGCGTAAATGCTTATCTTATTGCGACTCAAATAAAGCAGCATGAAGCTACTCTTGCTGGGGCTGTCGTACTTTCTACTATCTTAAGTGTTATTAGCTTTACGTTTTGGCTAGCTTTATTACTTTAGCTTACAAACCGCCGGCTACATCAACAAAGCTACCCGTTGTAAAAGAAGCGTGCTCTGAAGCTAAAAAGTAAATTGCTGCAGCAACTTCCTCGGGTGTACCGCCTCTGCCAAGGGGTAATTTACTTTTAAGACGATCGACTCGATTTTTTTCACCGCCATCGCTATGCATATCAGTGTAAATAAGCCCTGGTCTAACCGAGTTAACTCGAATACCTTTACTTGCCACCTCTTTTGCCAAGCCAATAGTAAATGTGTCCATTGCACCTTTAGATGCTGCATAATCAATGTACTCATTAGGAGAGCCCGTTTTAGCTGCCCCCGATGAAACATTAACAATACTACCGCCATTTCCCATTCGCTTTATTGCCTCTCGGCTACATAAAAAAGCACTGGTAATATTTGTAGTCAAAACTTCGTTTATGCGCTTAGCACTCATTTCTAACAAGGGCATTTGTGGTTTTAAAATACCGGCGTTATTTATTAGTACATCAAGTTGGCTAAATTCTTTATCAATAAAATCAAACAACGCCAAAACATCTGCCTCTTTCGATACATCTGCTTTTATAACTTGAGCTCTAACGCCAAAGCTTCTTACTTGATCGGCTACTAGCTTCGCACTAGCTAAATCAGCTTTATAATTAATGCAAACATCATAACCATGCTTTGCAAAATATAGTGCGGTAGCTGCGCCAATACCTCGGCTAGAGCCTGTGATAAGTACAACGGGGGAGCGATTCATTAAAGCTATTATTCTTTTAAAGCTGAAACTACTGAAATTTCAACAAGTAGTGCATCACGTGCCATTTTAGCTTCTACGCAGGCACGTGCAGGCGCATAACCCTCGGGTACCCATGCATCCCATACTGCATTCATATCAGCAAAGTATTCCATGCTCTTTACATAAATAGTCGCGCTAAGCATATGTTCTTTTGAACTCCCTGCTTCATCAAGCAGCGCCTCTACTTTATCAAGCATAGTTTGAGTTTGCTCTTTAATACCTTTTTGCGCGTCGGCACATACCTGCCCACATAAATACACAGTGCCGTTGTGTTTTACTATGCGGCTCATGCGCGCACCTGTTTGTAAGCGTTCTATCGTCATATTACTTTTCTCAATTATTTATATTAAAGGTTTTCTGGGGCATTTATACTTATATAACTACTACGCTGGGTTTGCTCATCATAACTAATAACAGCAACAGCACCTGTATTAAAAATTGGCATATTACCAGGGCTTAATTGGTCCACTAAATAACTTACAATAGGCATGTGTGCCACTATAAGCCATGTGTTGCATTGGGGATGAGTAGCAATAAGCGTTTCAAGATAGTCAGCAGCAATTTGAGGTTTGCCTTCGGGGATAATATCGGATGTGGTTTCGCTAAATTTAAATACGTTATTTTTAGCCACACCTGCAGCTGTTTGCTGTGCACGAATGTAAGGACTAACTAACAGTGCATCAGGGCAATGTGCTTTACTGAGCCAAAGGCCCATTTTTTCAGCTTCATCGTGCCCTGCTTGGGTTAAATTTCTACCTGCATCATCAGCCTGCATGGGTGTTGCTTCGCCGTGGCGCATTATTAGGATTGTTTTCATAAAAAATCAACCGATTAAAGAATATAAAACAGTAGCCAGTTTGCCCATTTGTCAGCTATATTAACAACATAAATCTATTTATTTCTAAATAATTCTTTCATGAGATTCAGGTAAATCTTTAAGCTGTATTTCGCTTTCCTGAAGCCATCATCTGTTGTTAACAAGTAAACGTTTAGTTTCAGGAGCATCATTTGAATATCAGCCGCAATGATAACAGAGCATACCGCGCCTTTACACTGGACAATGGTCTAAAAGTACTATTAGTGCAAGATAAAGATTCTACAAAAGCGGCAGCATCAATGGCAGTTAACGCCGGGCATTTTGACGATCCTCTTGATAGGCAAGGCCTAGCACACTTTTTAGAGCACATGCTTTTTTTAGGCACAGACCAATACCCAGATTCAGGCAGTTTTAATAATTTTGTTTCGCAAGCTGGCGGGAACACTAATGCGTGGACTGGCACTGAGCATACCTGTTACTTTTTTGATATTAATAACCAAGAATTTGAACAGGCGCTTACCCAATTTAGCCGTTTTTTTATTGCGCCACTTTTAAATTCAGCCGAAACAGAAAAAGAACGCAACGCAATTGAAGCCGAGTTTAAACTAAAAATAAAAGACGATGGTCGCCGTATTTATCAAGCCCACAAAGAAACGGTAAATCCAGCTCATCCATTTGCTAAATTTTCTGTAGGAAACCTACAAACCTTAGCTGACAGAGAGCGCTGTATTAGTGATGAGCTTCGCGACTTTTTTAATAATC
The DNA here is from genome assembly GCF_000497995.1 of Pseudoalteromonas sp. TB25. NCBI lineage: Bacteria > Pseudomonadati > Pseudomonadota > Gammaproteobacteria > Alteromonadales > Pseudoalteromonadaceae > Pseudoalteromonas > Pseudoalteromonas sp. TB25. The sequence goes on along the minus strand of NZ_AUTI01000348.1, from coordinate 3,475 downwards.
AGTACCAAGCTCAGTGGATGACTTTAGTTATTTGCGCAAACGAAACATTAAACACACTACAAAGCTGGGCACAAACTTACTTTGGCGCAATTAAGGGTAATAAAAACCTCAAAAAGCCAGAGATCAGTGAGCCACTCTATCGCAAACAAGACATAGGAAAAATACTTCATATTGAGCCGCATAAGCATATGCAAAAACTTATCATAAGTTTTGCTATGCCTAATATTGACGACTTTTATCGCCACAAAACAGTGAGTTTTATTGCCCATTTACTTGGCTATGAAGGCGCGGGTTCTCTTTATTCTATTTTAAAAGAGCAAGGCTGGATAAACGCGCTTTCTGCTGGCGGTGGTATTAATGGCAGCAACTTTAAAGACTTTAATATTAGTTTAGCGCTTACCGATGAAGGTATTGAATACTTCGAAGACATTATTGAAATGGTGTTTGAATACATTTGCTTAATTAACGATAACACCGAAAAATTGCCGCGCTTATACCAAGATAAAAAAAATCTATTACAAATAGCATTCGATAACCAAGAAAAGTCACGCTTGATTGATTGGGTCAGTAATTTAAGCATTAATATGCAGCATTACGACGAAGCAAATTACGTGCAAGGCGACTATTTAATGGAAGGCTTTAAAAAAGCGACCCACGAAATGGCCATGCAGTGGTTAACGCCACATAATATGCGCATCGTACTTATACATCCAGATGTAGAGCCTGAACATAAAACCGCATGGTACAACACACCATATAAAGTAGAACATATTTCACCTAATTGGCTTGATGCACTTAGCGAGATAAATAAACCGCTGAGCGAAATGCTGCTGCCTACCGCTAATCCTTATTTGACAAAAGAAGTGGTGTTATTTGATGTCATAAAACCACAAACAAAACCCGAGTTATTAGTAAAAGAACCCGGTTTTGACTTTTGGTTTAAACAAGACAACACATTTCGTGTTGCTAAAGGTCATTTTTATTTGGCCATGGATTCTGATTTTGCCGTAAAAGATGTAAAGCATATGGCACTCACCCGCTTATTTACAGATTTATTTATGGATAGCGTAGGCGAGCAATTTTATCCTGCAGAACTTGCAGGTCTTAGCTACCACTTAACCTCGCATCAAGGTGGGTTAACTCTACATACCGCTGGGCTTTCATCCAGTCAGTTAGAGCTTGTTGATCAATTAATAGATGCTTTATTTAATGTAGAAATTTGTGCAAAACGCTTTGCTGAATATAAAAAACAACTTGTAAGGCATTGGCGCAATAGCAACCAAAACAAACCAGTCAGTGAGTTGTTTAGTATTTTAGGCGCAAAAATAATGCCTTGGAACCCTCAACCTGGGGAGCTTGCATCAGCATTAAAAAACACTTGTTTTCAGCAATTTAATGAGTTCAGAACAGACTTTTTTAAAGCACTACATGTTGAATCATTTTTACATGGTAACTGGCAGCAAAGTGATGCATTAGCCTTTCAAAAAAAGGTCGCCGAACACCTAAAAAACGCAGCCATAATTGAAGATTTAAGACGCCCCCTTTTTGAAATTAAAAAAGTAACTCGCTACGAGTTAGAACTTCCTTGTAGCGACCATGCCATGGTAGTTTACTATCAGGCGCAAACGGATTGCGTGGCCGAAAAAGTAAAAATGATGGCGTTAAATCATTTAATTAATCAAGATTACTTTAACGAGTTACGAACAACACAACAGCTAGGTTATTTAGTGGGCGCAGGTTATGCACCTTTTAATACTCGTGCTGGAATAGCATTTTATGTGCAGTCACCTAAGTTTGATGCAAAAACATTATTGCATCGTCATAACAGCTTTATTAAAAAATACCTTGATAACATTGATGCACTTGATGAAAACGATTGGCAACAGCAAAAACATGGCCTTAGTACTCATATTGCAGAAAAAGATAAAAACTTGCGTCTGCGCTCACAACGGTTATGGCTTGCTATTGGTAACAGAGATCACGAATTTCATATGCAGCAGCGACTTTTAGATGCCCTAAACGCACTAACACTAAGAGAAGTAAAAGTTTATGCACTAAGCCTATTTGATGATAATAGACCAAGATATGAGCTTTTAAGCTCGGCGAAAGTCAGTAAATCTCAAAATATGCCCGTTTACTCTCAATCTCTTTGACTCTAGGTTTAGCTTGTTTTAAATTATCATTTGTAAATTAGAAGTAATCAAAAAATGATAAAAACAATAATAAAACTAAGCATGCTTGTAGTACTTGCTTACTCATTTGAGCTTTTTGCCTTTGAGTCATCACTTAATTACAACTCAGACAATATACTTATACTAGCAAGCGCCATTATATCGCTTGCTTTGCCCTACCTGTTATTTGTAATCCATAAACTTAGACGTTCACGCCGCCAACTTCGACTTTCGGAAAAACGCCTTAAAAGTACCGTAGAAGGTAGCGGCGATACACTTTGGGACTGGAACATAAAAACAGGCGAAGTTATTCGTATTAACGATAAGTATTTAATGGACTCAACTACGTTAATGGGGTTTCCACCAAATAAAGGCCTTATCCATCCTCACGATATTAATAACGTTGAGCACTTGCTAAAAGTGCACTTTGCAGAGCAGTCTGCTTTTTTTGAAGCCACCTACCGAATCAAAGATACTTTTGGTCGTTGGCACTGGGTGCTCGATCGCGGAAAAATAATTGAAAAAGACGCCAACTTATCCCCCCTTAGAATGACGGGTACCGTTCGCGATATATCACAGTTAAAATCAACTGAAGAGCGCTTAAACCTTTTTGCAAAATGTGTTGAGTCGCTTACTGACGCCTTAGCAATTTACGATAAAAACTTTAAACTGGTTGATATAAACCCTAGCTTTTTAACCTTGTTTGGTGGCGTACGCGAACAATACTTAGGAAAAGATTTTAGCCTATCTGGGTATGAGCCAAGCTACACAAACAGAATTATTGAAATAGTAAAAGAGCGCGAACATATTCAACAAGAAGTGAAGCTTCGTAATAGTGAGCGTATTTTATTACCGATAGAAATATCCATAGATGAAATTAAAAACGATCAAAATCAAATAACTAATTATGTCGTTGTATATTCAGATTTAACAGAGCGTAAAAAAGCAGAATCGCAATTACATAACTTATCGAATCGAGATCGCACAACCAGTCTGCCTAACCGAAATTTATTTTTTACTGATTTGCATAAACTAGTAAAACTCAATTCGCATCACGCCTTGCTTGTATTCGATTTAGATAACTTTAAAAAAATAAATGACTCGTTAGGACATCAGCTAGGTGACAGCTTATTAGCTAAACTAGCAATGCGCTTAAATAAACTAACCCGCGAAAATGATGTGTTTTATCGTTTAGGCGGCGATGAGTTTGCTCTGGTAATGTCTGACACTAACGACATACATGTAATTACACGCATGGCTAAACAGTTTTTAGCAGCCATTGCTACACCATTTAAAATGGCAGG
>NZ_AUTI01000347.1:0-31084 GCF_000497995.1 Pseudoalteromonas sp. TB25 | reverse complement strand
CAGGCCACGAACTGGCAATCACCTCAAGTGTAGGTATTGTATTATTCCCTGAAGACGGTAATACGCCTGAACTGCTTTTAAAAAATGCAGATACCGCCATGTATCATGCTAAAAAGAAAGGTAACAGCTACTTATTTTTTAACGACACGATGAACCGTCAAGCCGTTAAACGACTGCAAATTGAAAACCTCATGCGCTTTGGTTTAAAAGAAGACCATTTTGAAGTGTACTACCAACCAAAAATGAATATTCGCACAGGCAAGCTAACCGGAATGGAAGCGTTAGTGCGCTTTATTACACCCAAAAAAGGCATTATTAGCCCTGGTGTATTTATACCTATAGCCGAGGAAACGGGCCAAATAATTGAAATTGGTGAAGTGGTATTAAACAAAGCCTGCAGAGACGTAAAAGAATGGCTAGANGTAGCCGTTAACTTATCAGCAAAGCAATTTAGCCTCCCCGATTTAACCTCTCGTATTGACGTTATTTTGCAAAAAAACGAATTACCTTCATACTTTTTAGAGCTTGAAATAACAGAAGGTACTGTAATGGATGACCCTAAAGAAGCCATTGCAATTATGCGTTCGTTAAGTGCCCGAGGTATTCATTTAGCAATGGATGATTTTGGTACTGGTTATTCATCATTAGCGTATTTAAAGCAATTTCCGCTTAATACACTTAAAGTAGATAAAGCATTTATAGATGACATGACCAATGAACGTGGCCGTAATATGGTCGACTCAATAGTCACTATTGCACATAACCTTGATTTACATGTAGTGGCTGAAGGTGTAGAACAAGCCCATCAAATTGATATACTCAAAAAGCTTAATTGCGAAACAGTACAAGGTTATTATTATTCCAAGCCACTATCAAAAAGTGAATTTACTGAATTTTTAAAGCAGCAACAAACTAAAGCAGCCCCAAGCTTAATTAGAAAAAATAAAAATGTGGCGTCGATAAATTAAGGGCGCCATATACACGCATTTATTCCTACATTTCTAACTAAAGCGCGACGATAATGTAGATTAAACAAGCACCAGGCTACAGGTCCAAGTAAACCGCCTAAAATCAGCCATCGTTTAATTGGCATGCCTTTTTTAATGGTTTCTAAATACATTAAAGCTATAAATGTAATGCTTAGTAAAACTATAAACAAAGCTACCCCTTAAAGTTGCTCAAAAATACGGCGCTTATTCTAACGCTAACGTGATTAAATTTAAAGCAACAAATCCTCGCGCACAAAAAAGCCGAACCTGTTAAACACAGATTCGGCTTTTAAAATTATAATTTACGCGTTACTTTTCAGCACGACCCATAAATTTGTGTTCAACAGTATTAATACGGATACGGTCACCTGTTGAAATATGCTCTGGCACAGAAATATTTAAGCCAGTAGACATACGTGCAGGTTTTGAACGAGCACTTGCAGATGCACCTTTAATAGATGGGTCTGTTTCTTCAACAACAAGTTCAACACTTGATGGTAAATCAAGTCCTACTGGCGCGCCATCAATAACAATGACGTGTACGCCTTGCGTTTCTTCATTAACAAATAAAATTTCTTCGCTAATAGCATCTTTGTTTAAGTTGTAAGGCGTGTAATCTTCATTATCCATGAACACATACTCGTCGCCATCAATGTACGATAGCATTACTTCACGGCGTGTTAAATCAGCCAGCGTTAGCATGTCACTGTCTTTAAATGTTTCGTCAACTTTACCACCGGTTACCACATCGTATAAACGCATACGGTATAAACTACCACCAGCACGACCTTGCGGCACAGAGCGCACAATATCTTTTACAACTAAAACGCGGCCATTGAAGTCAATAGCAGTACCTTTTTTAACATCACTCGCCTTTGGCATGTGTGAATTCCTATTATTTTTTTGATTGGCAGAAACATACCACGAACTGGATTTTGTTCAACTAAAATTACGTTGGTTTTACGCTACATGTTGTATTAGCTTGTAAAATTTTAATTTATACTAAAATACATATAATCAAATGTGAAAAAAACTGCTATGGTAGCTTTACCGAGTATGACTTCAAGGAATGGATCATGGACCAGAAAAAAGTACATGAGTATTTAGTTAAAAAACCACTTGTTCAGGTTACAAAACCATTTGCGCAAGAGGTTGATGTATATAAAGTGAATCATAAAATGTTTGCGACTCTTGCTATTGGCAATGACGGTCAAACTAATGATGATGGTGAGGTTATTTGGTGGCTTAACTTAAAATGCGATCCTGATGAAGCAATATCATTGCGTGATACTTTCCCGGCAGTGATCCCTGGTTACCATATGAATAAACGCTTATGGAACACAGTAATTTTAGACGGCACAATTGCACAAAGTGAAATTGAGAGAATGATTGATAACTCATTTAATTTAGTCGTAGAAAATATGCCAGAAAAAGACCGCAAAGCTATCGCACTTCACTTGTAGCACTTTTTGGGCTAGGCTACTAGCCCATTAAAACCTTAAACCTTAAACCTTAAGCGTATAAATTAAATCGTCATATAACTTTTCGCCTATTGTATGCACTTTAAAAAGTGTATCGGTATGGGTTAAGCCACACTTACTAAGCACCTTTTCAGAACCAATATTGCCACGCGTTACGACAGCTTTAAACTGCCTAATACCACATTCTTTCCAAGCCCAATCAATCACAGCTCTTAAAGACTCTGTCGCGTAGCCTTTATTAAAATACTCTGGCAATAATAAATAACCAAGCTCTGCGGTTTCTCCGTCATAGGCAAAGCCTGTAACACCCACTGGTTGTTTTGTTTTATTATTAATAATGAGTAAGCACAGTGGGTGGCGTGATTTAGTATTCCACTTAGGTAAGCGTATCTCAAAGCGGTTTCTTATCAGTGACTCCATTGGCATATCAAAACAATACTTAAGGACTTGAGGATCGCGATGAAGCGCTAGAAAAAGAGGCCAATCAGATTCTTCCATTTGGTACATGCTCAATCTTTGTGTAAATAATGTCATTAAGCTCCTCATTTAAATATTAAAAATCATAAAAAAACCGCATCTAAATGCGGTTTTTATAAACAGTAGAAACTTTATTCTTTTGTTTCAATCTCTTTAGTAACTTCAGGCTCAGTGACACTTTGCTCTTGTGGCTCAGTGCTTTGTACTTCAGGAGCTACAACCTCAACAGTTGCTGTATTATAAAAAGTAGTACCAGAGCTTGCCATTGTTACCAGTGACTCACATGGAGCAAAGTTAGCATCGCTGTTAGCTAATGTAGACATATCAGAGCTTATTTTACTTGCGCCTAATTTATCCATATAGCTAAACGGGCCACCTAAAAATGGTGGGAAACCAATACCAAATATTGCACCAATGTCGCCATCACGAGGGCTTGCAATAATGCCATCATCTAAACAGCGTACTGCTTCGTTAAGCATTTTCGATACACATCGCTTAGCAATTTCGCTTTTGTTTAAACGTGGAGCTGGGGTAACACCCAATAGTTCGTAAACTGACTCATCAACCTTTTTGCCTTTTTTGTCGTATTCATAAAAACCACGACCCGACTTACGGCCAAGGCGTTTTGAATCAATCATACGCATAAATGCATCAGGGCCTTTAAAACGCTCACCTAATTCTTTTTCAAGAATTGGAGCAATTTTAGAGCCAATATCAATCCCTACTTCATCAAGTAGAGCCAGCGGTCCTACCGGAAAGCCAAACTCAACTAGGGCTGCATCAATCTTTTCAATTGGCTCACCCGCAAGCATTAAATTAGCAGCTTCGTTTAAGTAAGGCGCTAAAATACGGTTTACGTAAAAACCGGCCATGTCTTTTACAACAATTGGCGTTTTGCCTTGCTTACGTGCAAAGTTAACAACGCGAGCAATAGTCTCTTTAGATGTACCTTCGTGTGGAATAATTTCCACTAATGGCATTTTTTCTACTGGTGAAAAGTAATGTAAGCCAATTACATTTTCAGGACGTGCTGCCTGCGCTGCAATTTGCGAAATTGGTAATGATGACGTGTTACTAGCAAAAATTGTATTTTCTTGGCATTGCTGCTCTACGTCGGCAACCATACCTTGCTTAAGCGCAAGATCTTCAAACACAGCTTCTATTACTAAATCAATGTGTTTAAAGCCGCTGTAGTCTGTTGTACCTGTAATACGGTTCATTGTTAACTGCATATCAGCTTTAGACATAATACGGCGCTTAAGGCGCTTGTCTAAAATTTTGTAGGTGTAGCTCATTGCATTACTAATGCCCTGCTCTGCTACATCTTTAATACGTACCGGTACTTTAGCTTTAACAGCACTTACGTGCGCAATACCTGCGCCCATTAGTCCACCACCTAAAACAGCAGTTTTGCTAATTGCGGGTGCGTCATCATTGCGCCACTCTTTTTTCATTTCAGTGGTTGCAAAGAAAATACCGCGAAGCGCTTTCGATTCGTCACTCATTACAAGTGTTGCAAAGCTTTCAGCTTCTGTTTTATACGCTTTTAGCTCATCAAGCTCTACACTAGCACGCACAGCTTTAATAATAGCGAGTGGTGCTGGGTAGTGCCCGCCCGTTTTTTTAAGTACGTTTTCTTTAGCTTTTTTAAAGATAAAGTTACGGCCAAACGGGTTTGATTCTAGTAATTTACTAATATTGTCGAGCTTTGGCTCTTTTGCTTGTGGCTTTTTCTTAGTCGCAAATTCTTTTGCAACTTTTAGCAGCACACTGTGTGGTACACAGTCATCAAGCACGCCTGCTTTTTTAGCTTGCTTAGGGCGAATTTGTTTACCTGTTAGCATCCACTCAAGTGCTTTTTGAATACCAACAATTTTAGTTAAGCGCTGCGTACCGCCGCCACCTGGTAGTAAACCAAGTTGCACTTCTGGTAAGCCAATTTTTGTTAAATCGCTGTCGGTACCAACACGGTAGTCACACGCTAAAGCAAACTCTAAACCACCACCTAATGCAGCGCCATGAATCGCACTTACTGTTGTGTATGGCAGTTTTGTCATATCAAAAAATGCTTGATGGCATAGTTCGCTAATAGCTAAAGCATCATCACGCTTTTGAACGCTATCAAGCATTTTTACATCGGCGCCCGCGATAAAGTTATCGGTTTTTCCGCTTATAAATACCATGCCTTTTACATTTTGCGACTTAGCGTCTTCTAATAATGCTTTTAAGTCATCGGCAAAACTACTGCGCAGGGTATTCATTTTCTCCCCTGGCACATCAATCGTTACTACGGCAATTTTGTTTTCATCTACCGCTAAATTAAATACTGAATCAGTCATTACGCGCTCTCCAATACAAAGGCTGCACCTAAACCACCAGCAGCACACGCTGTTGTTAATGCCAAACCGCCACCACGACGTTTAAGCTCGTGTAAGCTTTGCGTAATTAAGCGTGCACCTGTTGCTGCAAATGGGTGACCATATGCTAAAGAGCCGCCGTTAACGTTAAACTTATCCATGTTAATTTCGCCAATTGCTTTGCTGCGACCTAAATGCTCTTGTGCAAATTTGTCTGAGGCAAACATTTTCATATTGGCAAGTGTTTGCGATGCAAACGCTTCGTGCATTTCAATTAAATCTAAATCAGCAAGCGTAATACCCGCTCTATCTAGTGCAATAGGCGTTGAATGAGCTGGGCCCATTAACATGTCTTTTTCTACGCCAATTGCCGAAAATGCAAAGCTACGTACGTAACCTAGTATTTCGTAGCCAAGTGCTTTTGCTTTGCTTTCGCTCATCATAAGTACGGCCGCTGCACCATCAGTTAATGGTGTTGCATTTGCTGCGGTAACAGTACCGTGCTGACGGTCAAACACCGGTTTAAGCTTTGCGTAGCCTTCAACCGTTGAATTTTTACGAATGTTGTTATCTTCTGAAATAAAGCTTTTATATGGCGGTAAATGCGCCGTCATTACTTCATCTTTTAACTTACCATCAGCCCATGCTTGCGTTGCAAGTGAGTGAGAACGATGCGCTAACGCATCTTGATCTTCACGGCTAATGTTGTGTGTTTTAGCCATTTGCTCAGCAGTTTGCCCCATTGAAAGGCCTGTTGAGTACTCTGCAACTGCAGGAGGCACTGGTAATAAGTCTTTTAAACGCAGTTTTGAAAATATTTTTAAACGTTGACCAAGCGTACGCGCTTTATTTAAATCAACTAAGCTGCCTGCTAGCTTTTTACTTACACCAATTGGCAATACTGATGACGAATCTGCGCCACCTGCAATACCTACACTTACAGATCCCGCCATAATAGACTCAGCTACATTAGCAATAGCCTGAAAGCTGGTAGCACATGCGCGCGATACAGAATATGCATCAACCGATACTGGCATACCTGTGCCCAATACAATTTCACGAGCAATATTTGGCGCTTCTGGCATTTGTACTACTTGACCAAATACAAGTTGATCAATTTCTGATTTGTTGAAATTTAATCTCTCAAGCATTTCGTTAACCACCAACTTACCCATATCAAGTGCAGGTACATGGTGAAACGCTGTTGCTTGCTTTGCAAAAGGTGTACGTAAGCCGCTAACTATGGCAATACGGTCGCCCTTTGGTGTTTTTAGTATATTTTGCTCAGACATTTATGCTCTCCCGCTGACAGGTCTGACCTGTTTGTTTTCCTCGATTCTAAACAACCCGTGTGCTAAAGCCAATAGAAAAACACAAATTTATATAAACAGTGTTTAATTACGACTATCACAATAGGCTTTTTTAGACGCATTTACAAAGTTTTGTGGTACGCTAAAATTCGTTAAAAAATAACGAACTATTTTAAAAAATACAGTCTAACTCTTGAGTTACCCAATTATAAACCTTATAAATAGGTCAGTATTTATCACCTAACACTATTAGGTACAAACCCAGCTGACGAGGACAGTCCACTTATTATGGCAGCTAACGCATTTTCACAATTAAAAACGTACTTAGATACACAAATCATTGGCCAGCCAGAGCTTACTCAAGCGCTACTTATTGCTATTTTAGCTGATGGTCACTTATTAGTAGAAGGCCCTCCTGGGCTTGCAAAAACACGTGCAGTTAATGCACTTGCTAAAGGCATTGAAGGCTCATTTCAGCGCGTACAGTTTACGCCAGATTTATTACCAGCTGATGTAACAGGTACCGATATTTACCGCCAACAAACTAGCGAGTTTGTATTTGAAAAAGGCCCTCTTTTTCACAACCTAATTTTAGCTGACGAAATTAATCGTGCACCAGCCAAAGTACAATCAGCACTATTAGAAGCCATGGCAGAGCGACAAGTTACCGTGGGTAAAAATACCTATCCGCTTAGCGAACTGTTTTTAGTTATGGCAACGCAAAACCCGCTAGAGCAAGAAGGGACTTACCCGTTACCAGAAGCCCAGCTGGATCGCTTTTTACTGCACCTAAGTATTGACTACCCTGGCGCAGAGCATGAGCTTGATATACTGCGTTTAACACGCGGCGAAGCGCTTAACGAGCAACAACCAGTAATGCAAAAAATTAGTCAAAGCGATTTATTTGCAGCTCGTAAAGAAATATTAGGCCTTTATTTAGCAGAGCCACTTGAGCAATATTTAGTACAACTTATTATTGCCACTCGTGAAGGCGCTAAATTAGACGCGCAACTAGGTAGCTGGATTGAGTTTGGTGCAAGTCCGCGTGCAACAATAGCACTTGATAAATGTGCTCGTGCTCATGCATGGCTTCAAGGCCGTGACTTTGTAGCACCTGATGATATTCAAGCTGTTGTGCATAACGTACTGCGTCATCGCATTATTTTAAGTTACGAAGCCCAAGCCGATGGCATTACTAAAGATCAAGTAATAAGCCGTATAGTTGAACTTGTAGCCGTACCATAAGTTATGCAAAAACAATTAGAAACCCAAGCATGGCTCAAACAGAGCCATAGCCACGGTGTTAATTTAGCACTCAAAGAGCTGATGTATTACAAAGCCAAAGCGCAATTGCTTGAACTTGCCCCTAAGGTAAAAATAAAAAACACCTTAACAGGGCAATACCTTGCACCGCACAAAGGCCGAGGAATGGAATTTGCCGAAGTGCGACATTATCAGCAAGGTGACGATATTCGCTCTATTGATTGGCGAGTTACTGCGCGTACCGGCGAGACTCACACAAAGCTCTTTCAAGAAGAAAAAGAGCGCCCTGTGTTTGTGTTCACTGATTTTTCTAACTCAATGCTGTTTGGCTCAAAGTTACTGTTAAAGTCGGTGCAAGCTGCGCATATAAGCGCTCTTGTTGCATGGTCGGCGTGTCAGCGCGGCGATAGAATTGGCGGTATTGTGTTTAATCAGCACTCGCATTTAGAGCTAAAACCCAGCGCCCGTGAAAAAGCCGTGCTTAAGCTTTGTCATAATTTATGCGACAACCACCAGCAAGCGCTTAACAATATTGATAAAACAGCCACTAACAACTTTAGCGATAACCTAAAGCGCCTTAACCATTTAGCAAAACCAGGCAGCTTAGTATATTTAGTGTCTGATTTTAATGCTCTGGATGATGCCAGCTTTAAGCAACTTGAAATATTAAGCCGCCACTGCGAGCTGATTGGTTGCCACATAAGCGATCCATTTGAGCATCAGTTACCTGCGTTTAAGCAAGCCGTTACCGTTAATGCAAATGGTCAAGACTTTGCCCTACCATTAATGGATAACAGCTTTAGAGAACGCTTTGCTAAAAATGCTGAGCAAGCATTTAGCGCGCGCTTTAATCGCCTAACTAAATCGGGTCTTAATTTAATATCATTCAATGCAGCAACACCGCTTGAGCTGCAATTAGTGAGAAAATAACCATGCAAACCAATCCACTCGATGGCCTGCACGATATAATAGCGCCAAGCCAAGTTAATTGGTGGCCACTCGCCCCTGCTTGGTGGGTTATTATTGCACTGCTGTTTTTAGCACTGTGCGCAGCTATTTATATATTTTATAAAAAACATAAATTTAAAAAGCCTAAACGCTACGCAATACAATTGAGCCAAAGTGAGCAAAACCCTCAGCAACTGCATATTATTTTAAAACGTTTAGTGATTGAATATTACGACAAGCGACTTGCTGCGCAATCTACCTCTAAATGGTGCACAACACTTAATACACTCACCGGTTTAAGCTTTACAGAACAAGAAATACTAAGCTTGTATAACCCCAGCCAAAAAGATACAACACTGTGCGAAAAATTTCGCCAAGGTATTAAGCAATTTAAAATAAAGGAGTCAGTAAATGTTTGAATTTAGCTGGCCATGGTTATTTTTATTACTACCCTTGCCTTTATTACTTTTACTATTAAAACCCGCTGCAAGTAATGCCAGTACGCGTTTACGTATACCCAGTTTTGCAAAGCACAATTTAACCAGCCAAAGCATTGAGCCACACGCACGACGTTTAAACCCTTTCGAGTGGATAATTTGGTTATTACTTGTTACTNCCGCTGCCAATCCAACATGGTTAGATGAGCCAATCTCATTACCAAATGAAGGACGCGATATAATGTTAGCGGTCGATTTATCAGGCTCGATGACCGAACAAGACATGGCTTATAATGGCCAATATGTTGACCGCCTCACCATGGTAAAAGCCGTACTCAGTGATTTTATAGAGCAACGTCAAGGCGACAGGCTTGGGCTGATATTATTTGGCGACACCGCGTTTTTACAAACCCCGCTCACCCGCGACGTTAAAACAGTAAGTAAAATGCTCAGCGAAGCGCAAATTGGTTTAGTGGGGCGCGCAACAGCCATTGGTGATGCATTGGGTCTTTCGGTAAAACGCTTTGCCAATAAAGATGAAAGTAACCGAATTGTGGTGCTGTTAACCGACGGACAAAATACCGCTGGTAATTTAAACCCAGAAGATGCCCTACTGCTAGCTCGCGAAGAAGGTATTAAAGTGTACACCATTGGTGTTGGCTCAGATAATCCGCGCGGCTTTAGTCTCTTTAATGTGGGAGGCTCTAGTGGCAGTAATTTAGATGAAAGATTACTTAAAAAGATTGCCGAGCAAACTGGCGGGTTATACTTTAGAGCCAAAGATGTAGCTGGCCTTCAACAAATTTACGCAGAGCTTGATAAGCTTGAACCTATTAGCGCTGATGAACAAACATTTCTCCCACAAAGCTCATTATTTTACTACCCATTACTTATCGCTATTTTACTTATTAGCTCAAAAGTAATGCTTAGTACACTGCGTGCATTAAAGGAGCCAAACTAATGGATTTTGAATTTATTCGCCCCGCTCTTTTATGGTTACTCATACCTGCTGTGGCATTATTTTTTGTTGCCTTAATTAAGCATAAAAAAACCACCAGTGAGCAGCTAATTGCACCACATTTAGCACAATTTATAATGAGCGAAGCAAACACTAAAGCCAGCCAGCCACTTTGGCTAGTTGCTTTGTTTTGCAGCCTTGGCATTTTATTTAGTGCTGGGCCTAGCTTTGAGAAAAAACAAGTTCCTGTATTTCAAAGTCAAAGTGCCCGTGTAATTGTTATGGATATGTCGTATTCAATGTACAGCACCGATATTTTACCAAATCGTTTAATGCAATCACGCTTTAAAGCACTTGATATGATTGAGCTATTTAAAGAAGGTGATACCGCGCTTGTAGCTTACGCAGGCACGGCCTATGTAATTTCACCACTAACAAACGATGCCACAACACTCAGTAATTTAATTCCAAGCTTAAGCCCTGAAATAATGCCAGACAAAGGCTCAAACGTTTTAGCGGGTCTTGATATGGCCAAAGAGCTATTAACACAAGCGGGTTATATTGATGGCGACATTATTTTAGTGACCGACGGTATTGACCAACAAGAACAAAGCGACGTTAGTAGCTTTACCAGTAACACCCAATATAGATTAAATATATATGGTGTAGGTACCGCTCAAGGCGCACCAATTAAGTTACCTGAAGGCGGCTTTTTGAAAGACAGATACGGCCAAATTGTAGTACCTACAATTAATGCCTCTCAGCTTAAAAATTTAGCATCAAGCAGCGGCGGTAAATTTGCTAGTTACCAACCTAGCAATAACGACATAAATACGTTTGCTCCAAATGCGCAGAGTGAATTATTGAAAGACGAAAAACAAAGCCACGCGCTTTGGCGAATAGATGCAGGTATTTACGGACTCTTGTTATTACTGCCATTTGGCTTGTATTTATTTAGACGCGCTGCCTTGTTGGGGGCTTTTTTAGCTTTTGGTTTTTTACCGCAGCAAAATGCGTATGCCGTAGAGCTCCCTACTCTTTTGCAAAATGCAGATCAACGTGCATTAGAGGCTTACAATAATAAAGAATACGATGCAGCAACACAGGCGCAATCGAGTGAGTTAAAAGGCGCGGCGCTATACCAGCAAGGTAATTTTGATGCTGCACTTAATGAGTTTAGTAATGATAAGTCGGCTACCGGTTTATACAACTACGGTAATGCCCTTGCCAAAGCTGGCAAACTTGAGGACGCAATTGAAGCGTACAAACAAGCCCAAACCTTACAAGATGACTTTACGCAAGCAGCCGATAACCAAGCCTTAGTTGAGCAATTACTAAATCAACAAGAGCAGCAAGATCAGCAAAGCGACGGCGACGACTCTCAAGACCAAGATGATAGTCAGAAAAAAGATGAGCAAAACCAAGGGCAAAATTCTGAACAGTCAAAACAGGATCAGCAACAAAATGGTGATAAAAGCGATTCTGAAAAAGGCGAAAACGAAAGTCAAAGCTCAAGCGATGAAAAATCAGATAAAGAGTCTGAACAATCAAAAGATCAACAAGGTGAGCCTAGCGAGCAATCAGATAAGCAAAATGAGCCTGATATGCAAGCCCAGCCACAAAGCGAACAAGGGCAAAATAAAGACGCTGACCAGCCTAAAGAGGATGAGCAGCAACAAAGTAAGCCACAAGCAATAAGTGAGCAACCTGCCACTGATGAGCAAAAACAAAATGCTCAGCAACAAGCGATGCAAGCCCAAGCAAGTGAGCTCACTAATGAAGAAAAAGAAAAAGCACAACAGCTTAATCAACTACTTAGAAAAGTCCCGGACGATCCGGCTATTTTATTACGGAATAAAATGCAATTAGAAGCCCAAAAAAGACAATACAAACGTCGCCCTACAGGAGTCGAAAAATCATGGTAATGCGATTATTTTGCTGTTTATTGCTATTAAGTGCGATGCCTTCGTGGGCTGCCACCAAATTAGAAGCCAGCGTAGATAAAAACCCTGTATTAGCGGGTGAATTTTTTATGCTTAATATATCGGTAGACGATACAGTTAAAGGCGAGCAACCAGACACCTCATCGCTGTTAAAAGACTTTGTTGTAGGCCCAACAAGCTTAAGCTCTCGTACCAACATTATTAATGGCAGCATTAATAAACAAACTACGTGGTCAGTTAAACTAATGACCCGTACAGAGGGTGATTACACGATACCAGCATTTAGCGTTGCAGGGTTAACCTCACAACCTATTAAGTTAAAAGTGGCAAAACGCTCAGTTGATGCAGATAAAAATAACGAAATATTTTTAAAAACGTCGCTCTCGAGTAATTCATTATTTGTGCAAGAAGCCGGTGTTTACACTGTTAAGCTCTACCTTGCCAAAGAACTGCTTGATGGCAGCTTAAGCACACCAAGTATGGAGGATGCTCAGCTAACCCAATTAGGTAAACAAACTGAGAGTTATGAGCTAGTTGATGGCAAACGCTACCTTGTTATTACTCGTGAGTATTTGATTCAGCCACAAAAAAGTGGTGCCTACACGATTGCAGGCCCTGCGTTTCAAGGGCGAGTACAGCAAAATTACCGCCAACTGGAGGTATCTGCTCTTGGCGATGATCAGCAAGTAGAAATAAAACCGATCCCGAGTGACTATAAAGGTGCATGGTTACCAAGCGAATTGGTTAACCTTGATGAAGAATGGCAACCTAACGACAACACAGTAGAAGTAGGTACGCCTATCACTCGTACTATTACACTTACCGCGCTTGGAGTTACAAAAGAGCAATTACCTGAAATCTCTATGCCTACTATTGATGGCATACGCAGCTACCCTGATAAAAAAGAAAATAACAATGCAGTGCGAGACGGACGCGTTGTGTCGCAGCAAACGGCATCATATGCCTTACTGCCGCAAAAACCAGGTACTTATACTTTGCCTGAAATAAAGCTGCCTTGGTTTAATACCAAAATGAACCGTATTAGCTTAGCCACATTACCAAAGCGTACTATTACAGTAACGCCAAGCGCTACCGCGCCTAATACAGCCATAGCAAACCCACAACCCAGCACAAATAATTCATCTACTCTTGAAAATATTTCGAATCAAGCAACTGGCACACAACCTATTGAAACTAAAAGTGATACTCCTCTTTGGTTAATAGTTGTTGCCGCTTTAGGGTATATTTTATGGATTGGTACTGTAATTTTTTACTTAATAAGCCGTTCTACTAAAAATACGACTGAAAAATTACAGCTAAACACCCGTGGTACTTCTCAGCCAAGCTTAAATGAGCTTAAAGCATTAGCCAAAACACACGATGTGAAAGCCTTTTACACCGCATTAAATAACTTTTCTGTAAAGGTGACCCATAAAAATGTTGGCGCGATTGATGAGCTCTGCATCCACGTAAACAGCAGCGAGCTTAACGGTCTCATTAGCCAATTGCAGGCACAACTTTATAGTAATAAAGGCGCAAACACGGATCTTAATGCTATTATTAAAATTCTTGAGATCTATCAAACTCAGGCATCAAAGTCGCAACAAGCTGTATTAAAAGACCTTTATGATTAATAACTACGAACCTTAGGTCTTTTTTTGCAATAACTAATAATTTTTAATTAAAAAAGTGCTTATGCTTGGAAAGAAAAAATCAAACAATCAGGTCTTAATCGATATGGCAGAGAAACAAAAGCGTTATGAAGCCTTGGTCCACGTTTACAATAAAGAGCTTTATCGCTTTGCTTATTGGTTATGCCGTGATCCGCACATAGCAGATGATTTAGTACAGGAAACGTTTTTACGCGCATGGCGTTCACTCGACTCTTTACTTGATCAAAAGGCAGCTAAACCTTGGCTGCTTACTATATTACGAAGAGAAAACGCACGCCGATTTGAACGTAAACAGTTTGATTACAGCGACGTAGAAAACGATATGCTTGTTGATGAAACCAGCCATTCATTAGACGATGAAATGGAACAAACGGTAATTCAACGCCAGATTGCACTGCTATCTGATGAATACCGAGAGCCATTATTACTGCAAGTTGTAATGGGCTGCTCTGGTGAAGAAATTGCAGGCATACTTAATTTAAATAAAAACACGGTAATGACTCGTTTATACCGTGCCAGAAATCAACTTAAAGAGGCTTTAAGCCGTGATGATGAACAACTTAAAGGGGCATCAAAATAATGGATGAACTTGAGTTTCGTCGCCGCACTATTGCGCAGCCAAACGACATTGACAAGGAGCTTATGGAGTTTGCTGACAATAACCCAGAGCGACAAAGTTTTATTAACGATATGAAAGATTTTGATAAATTCATTCAAGATTCTTTAGATATACCTGTGCCTGAAAATCTTGCAGACCGCATTCTTTTAAACACATCGTTAAAAGAAAAAGCACTCCAAGAAGAACAAGCAACTGGTAAAAACATGGTTGATGCTCGATCGCGTTTTAAGTTTGATCGTGTACATCTTGCGTTAGCAGCGTCTTTTGTAGTGGCGATTAGTGCCTTCTTTTTTAGTACAGAGCAAAATATTGCACACGAAGCGGGTGAGCATGCGCTTGCCCATGTGTATTACGAAATTAATGCGCTTGATAAAAAAGAGCCCATTAGCCTACAAAGCGTTAACGACAAGCTTGCAGTATTAGGTGGTCACCTTGATGAACTTCCTGGCGCTGTAACTTATGCGATGTTTTGTGATTTTAAAGGCGAAAAAGGACTGCATTTAATATTTGAGTCTGACTTTGGTCCTATGACGGTATTTATAGTGCCTTCTGAAAATAAATCATTTGGTTTTGGGGATGACAACTTCCGCGATGAGCGCTTTGAAGGTCACATTAATCGTGGCTCACAAGCTGATACTATTTTAGTGGCAAGTCTTGGAGCACCTCTAGATACATACAATGAACGCGTTACTGGCGCAATTCGTTGGCTTTAAAATAGACAAATTTACCGCTTAGTTTCTACTGAGCGGTTTTTTGATTATATACTCACTACAAAGCGTTTATTCTCTCCCCAAAACCTCTGATTTTTAAAGTAATTAATTAAATTTCTAAAGAAAGTAAATTATAATCGCGGCTCGATTTTAATTAGGGAATTTCATGAAGAACATCATCGTTATTTTTTCATTATTGGCATTATTATGTACTGCCAGTTTTGATGCACACGCACGTAAAAAGTTTGGCAGTAGTAAACGCGGACAGACACCTGCAACACAACAAACAGCGCAAAAACAGCAAACAGATACAACAACACCTAACGCTGCACCTAAAGCCACATCAAATAAAAAAGGCATTATGGCAGGCGTTTTTGGGGGACTTTTAGCGGGTGGCTTAATTGCAGCAATGTTAGGCGACGATTTTGAAGGTTTTCAGCTATTAGAAATGATTTTATTAGCTGGCGGACTCTTTATTTTATTTAAGCTAGTAACGGGCTTTTTACGTGCTAATCGTGCCCCACAACTTGCCAGTGCAAGTACAAGTGCTCAGCAAAATGCTTTTAAACAAGCACCTATCGAGCAACCAACAAGTACAGGCTTTGCAAGCAGCGCCCCACAAGGTGAAAGTGTGCCTTTTAATTTACCACCTAACTTTGACGTTAATGGCTTTTTGCAAGGTGCCCGTAGTCATTACCATACGCTACAAACTGCATGGAACAATGCCGATTACACCACAATGGCTGAATACTTAAGCCCTGCACTTGTTGCCGAGTTTAAAGCTGAACGTGAAGCTATACAAAGCGTAGAAACAGAAGTGATGTTTATTGATGCCGAACTTGTGCGCGCAGATACAAACGCGCAATCGTGGCAGGTTAGTGTTCGCTTTAAAGGTAAGTACCGTGATTTAGGCGATAAAAAAGAAGAGCCTATTTTAGAAATCTGGCACTTAGAGCGTCTAATTTCAGACGACGCTCCATGGCTAATAGTGGGTGTTGAAGATTTAATTGATACTCAATAATTTTGTATTGTTTAAAGCACCGCGCTTTTAGCGCGGTGTTTTTTTATTTAAAAAACAATTGATTTACCACGTCCTGATGCTTCAGAAGCGGCATCTAATTGGCCCTCTTTATTAATAATAACGTGTAAGTCACCAAAGTGATTCTCATCTATGGTGTAGCCCATTTTTGTAAGCTCTGCTTTTACGCTATCGGTTAAACCTATGTGTGTTCTAATTATATTTTTAGGCCACAGTTGATGATGAAAACGAGGGCTATTTACAACCTGCTCTGCAGTCATATCAAACTCTACCGCATTTAAGATAGATTCGTACACAGAGCTAATAATCGTTGTGCCACCTGGCGAGCCTGTCACCATTTTAACGGTGTTGTCTTTAAGGAGTATTGTAGGCGTCATAGAGCTAAGCATACGCTTGTGCGGCTGTATTTCGTTAGCTTTGCCGCCTATTGCACCAAACACATTCATAACGCCTGGTTTGGCACTAAAATCGTCCATTTCATCATTTAAAATAAACCCTGCACCTTCAACAACTACACCGCTACCAAACCCTAAGTTTATTGTGGTGGTATTTGCGACAGCGTTACCCATTTTATCAACGATTGAAAAGTGTGTAGTTTGCTCACTTTCTTTAAGGCCCGGTTTAATATTTTCGGTAGTCGAGATAGCGGTTAACGAAATGCCATTACTGCGCTCTTTGAGGTAGTTAATATTAGTTAATGCGTTGACTGGTACATCAAAAAAATCAGGATCGCCCAAATACTCCGCCCTATCTGCAAATACACGTTTACCTATTTCAGAAAGTAAGTGTACATACTGAGTTGAGTTATGCGCTAAGCCCGCATCTGGTTTTTGTAACTCATACATTTTAAGCCACTGTAAAATAGCAATACCACCTGAACTCGGCGGTGGAGAAGTAAGTACTTCATAACCATTCCAACTCGCTTTAATAGGTGTACGTGATTTAGCGGTGTAACCTTTTAAATCATCTTGATTAATTATACCGCCATGTTGGTGCATAAATTTAGCAATAATATTTGCAGTTTCGCCTTTATAAAACCCATCTTGGCCGTTATCACGGATACGCTTTAGCGTCGCCGCTAACTCGGGTTGCTTAAATACTTTATTAGCTTTTACATCAGCAAAGTATTTTTCGAAGTTTACATTTATTTTTTGCTCTTTTAGGTGGGCTATATAATTGCTCACACCTTTTGCTAACTTAGGCGGAACTACAAACCCTTGCTCAGCCAACGTTACCGCTGGTTGTACTAATTCTTCCCACTTTAAAGTGCCATGTTTTTGATGAGCAAGCCACATGCCCGCTACACTGCCAGGTACACCGCTTGCGTGAATGCCATATATTGATTTGTTTGCAATAACATTACCTTGCTCATCTAAATACATATCACGATGAGCCGCTGTTGGCGCTGTTTCGCGATAATCTATAAAATCGCCCTTGCCATCTTTTTGAATAAGCATAAATCCCCCGCCGCCAATATTGCCGGCTTCAGGAAGCGTTACTGCAAGTACAAATTGTGCCGTAATAGCCGCATCAACAGCATTACCGCCTTGCTCTAATATACTTTTAGCAGCATAGGCACTGAACGAGTCAGGCATTGCTACCGCGCTTTGCGATAAAGGCTGCGCTAAAACACTAAAAGCAGCGAACTGTAAAACCAGCACACTTTTGACAATTAATTTATTTGGTGAAAAAAGCAATCCCATACAACATCCTTAATTTATTATTTTTTAGTTACGCATTCTTATTAATGCACGTCACTTAAGGACAGGTCAATCTTTATACTGTTGATATTTAATCATCTTTAAACACTTTTTGAATAAAGCACCGCAGGTAAGTCGCCTTGCTCGTCTGTATGTGTATAATTTTTTATAAATTGCAGACCTAGCTTTTTCATTATATTTATAGAGGCCGTATTATCTTTTAGTGCCGTTGCACTTATCGCCTTAACGTCATCTTGCTTTATAAGTTCATCACATAATGCTAAAGCCGCCTCGGTTGCATAACCATGCCCCCAACTTGCTTGCTTAAAGCGCCAGCCTATTTCAATATCACTGTAGTTTGGTGCATCAGTAAAAAAGCACATAGGCCTTATTAATACCCAGCCTATAAATGTATTGGTTTGCTTTATAGTGATACTCCACAGCCCCCAGCCTTTAAGCTCATTTCGATATGCGAGCATACGAGGCACTCCCTCATTTTTTATTTGCTCTAAAGAGGTAGGTTCACCTCGTGTTAAATACTGCATTACAGCTGGGTCTTGGTCGAGTTCAAATAATTGAGGCCAATCATGCTCATTCATTAATTTAAAATTTAATCGTTTTGTTACGGGGGCGTTCATTTTCATTGTTGTATAGTCTGCCTCGAATTAATTATCAGTCTCTAAAGGAGATAGCACATGAATAAATTAGCAGGTTTAGCTTTATTAGGCACTTTAATTACATTAACTGGTTGTGAAGATGCCAACGAAGTAAAAGAAGATGCAAAAGATAAAAGCGCACAAATGCAAGAAAAGCTTGGTGATGCATGGAACGACGTTAAAGAGACAACTAACGATCTTAAAAATGACGAGTCTTTAAACGAGCTATTAGAGCAAAGTAAAGCAATGGGCTTAGACATGTACGACGACGGCAAAGAGATTGCGGTTGACGCATGGATTAAAAGCAAAGAAGCTGCTGGCGAGTTAACTGAAAAAACTAAGCAAAAAGCGCAAGAAATTGCAGACGAAATTGAGCAAGCGCGTCAAGAACATAACGAAGGTTAATTAAACTTTCGATAATAAAAAAGGAAAGCCTCGGCTTTCCTTTTTTGTTTTGGGCTATTTAGCCCAGTTATGCGTTTGCATATAGGGCTTATAAGCTCAAATTAACCTTTGTACTTACTCATAACTAAAGTCGCGTTTGTGCCACCAAAGCCAAAGCTATTAGACATTACAGTATTTAACTCAACATCACGACGCTCAGTAATAATATCTAAACCTGTCGCTTGCTCATCTAGCTCATCAATATTAATTGAAGGTGCTACAAAGCTGTGCTCTAGCATTAATAATGAGAAGATAGCTTCGTGAACACCTGCAGCACCTAGGGCATGACCCGTCATTGCTTTAGTTGCACTGATCATTGGTGATTTGCCACCAAACACTTCTTGTATCGCACCTAACTCTTTAACATCGCCTACAGGCGTTGATGTGCCGTGCGTATTTAGATAATCAATACTATCTACATCTTGCATAGCTTGGCGCATACAACGTGCTGCACCTTCGCCAGATGGAGCAACCATGTCGTAGCCATCTGATGTTGCACCGTAGCCAACAATTTCAGCGTAAATGTGCGCGCCACGTGCAAGTGCATGTTCAAGTTCTTCAACTACAACAATACCGCCGCCGCCAGAAATAACAAAACCATCGCGATTTGCATCATATGTACGAGATGCTTTTTCAGGTGTTTCATTGTATTTAGTAGAAAGTGCGCCCATTGCGTCAAATTCCATTGCCAATGTCCAGTGTAGCTCTTCACCACCACCAGCAAACACAACGTCTTGCTTGCCAAGCTGAATTTGCTCTACGGCATTACCAATACAATGCGCAGATGTTGCACACGCAGAGCTAATTGAATAGTTAACACCTTTAATTTTAAATGGTGTTGCTAAACAAGCAGATGTAGTGCTCGCCATAGTGCGTGGCACCATATAAGGCCCTACACGTTTTACGCCTTTTTCACGTAAAATATCAGCAGCTTCTACTTGCCATTTAGACGAACCACCGCCAGAGCCAACAATAATACCCGTGCGCTCATTTGATACTTGGTCGTCAGACAAACCTGAGTCTTCAATTGCTTGCGTCATTGAAATATAAGAGTAAGCAGCAGCATCTCCCATAAAGCGCATTGCTTTGCGGTCAACGTGTGCTTTAACGTCAATATCAATTTTACCCGATACGTTACTACGTAACTTATAATCGGCAAATTCTTGATTAAAAGCGATGCCGCTTTTGCCCGTTTTTAACGATTCTAATACTTCTTCTTTGTTGTTACCTATACTTGATACAACACCGATACCTGTAATTACAGCTCTTCTCATGGGTAATTCCCTTAGCTTAATACTTAATTGCATTCTATTTTACGCGAATTTAATCACCTAAGTGGTCAGCTTTCTAGCGTACACTTGTACTCTGAACTGCTAGCTTATAAATAACGCCAGACTATTTCAAAGAAAACCCGTAAAATAATTAAAAAATATATCTATAAAATTAAAAAATCATGATCAAAAATGCACATATACACTTTAATAATTTAGGTACACCTTTCGCTAATGACTTCGGTGATATTTATTTTTCTAATGACGATGGCTTAGCTGAATCGCATTATGTGTATTATGAGCAAAATAATATAGATGCACGATTACAAAATCATGACCAGCCACATTTTGTTATTGCCGAAACCGGCTTTGGTACAGGTTTAAACTTTTTAAATACATGGCAACGCTTTACTGACCACCTTGCACGTCAACAAGTTCAAAATCAATTAGATAATGGTGTTAAACGCTTACACTTTATTTCATTTGAAAAATATCCTCTGCACATAGACGATTTAAACAAAGCACTACAGGCATGGCCTTCATTAAGCGCCTTTAGTAACAAATTATCTAAACAATACCCAATTAATTTAGAAGGATGCCACAGACTCGAATTTGACAATGGACTGGTTGTTCTCGATTTATACTTTGGTGATGCACTTGAATCAATACAAGCAATGAGCTATCCGCAAACAGGAATAGTTGACGCTTGGTATTTAGATGGTTTTGCGCCAAGTAAAAACCCCGAAATGTGGCAGCAAAGTTTATTTAATTCTATGGTCAATATATCAAGGGCAAATGCAACCTTATCAACATTTACTTCAGCAGGTTTTGTTCGCCGTGGATTAATTGATGCAGGCTTTAGTACTAAAAAAGCCAAAGGCTTTGGCCAAAAAAGAGATATGCTTGTTGGCCAACTAGAGTGCGTAAATGATGCTCAATCAGCTCCTGCATATTTTCATCAAGATAGCAGTGCTTTAAAAAATGTAGCGGTCATTGGCGGCGGNTATAGCCAGTAGCTGCATTTTATATAGCTTGGCTAAACGAGGCATAGCAAGCCAATTATTTTGCCAAGATGAAAAACCAGCTATGGGGGCATCGCACAATGTGCAAGGCGCTATTTACCCTCACCTACAAGCAAAAAATTCACCGCACAGTGAATTGTTCGCACATAGCTTTTTATACGCTAAGCGCCTATATAACAACTTACTTAGCAGTGGTTTTAATTTTGATTACGATTGGTGCGGCGTATTACAACACGCAGTAAAAAAGCCTCTGGCCGATAAACATGAAAACTTAGCACAAAAACAACTGTGGCCAACCCAGCTAATGCACAACGTAACTGCAGAGCAAGGCGACGAAATAGCCGGCGTAGAAACAGGTTATTCGGGCGTGTTTTTTGAACAAGGCGGCTGGGTTAACCCTCCGCAATTAGTAAACGCCATGTTAAGCACTGCAAATAGCATAAACCCATTTAAAAGCGTATTTAACTGCAATATAAAACAGCTTAAAAAAACTGACAGCGGTTGGTTTTTATTAACGAATGATGAGCAGTTAGGTCCTTTTAGTGATGTAATTATTTGTGCGGGCGAGCACAGCGATGCATTTGAGCAAACAAAAGCGCTACCAATAGTAGGCGTACGCGGGCAAGTTTCACATATTGAGGCAAGTGAGCAATCACGCAAACTTAAAACAGTGCTGTGCCATAAAGGGTATTTTACCCCAGCCTATTTAGATCATCACTGTATGGGTGCCACGTTTGAAAAAAATACCAAAAGCCGTCAAGTTACAGCGCTCGACAATCAGTTAAACCAAGAGCAACTTCTTAGCTTTTATCAGCAAAGTGAATTTGCCTCAACCCTTGGCAATATTACCTCGGCAAAAGCAGCTGTACGATGCACATTTATAGATCACCTACCAATGGCAGGGCAATGGTGCGAACAAAGTGATTATACAATGGCCTTTGCTAACTTACGCTTAGGTAAACGCTATCAGTACGAGCAACTTAATAAGCCACAACAAGGCCTACATATTTTTACCGGCTTTGGCGCCCGCGCTTTATGTAGCGCACCGCTAAGTGCAGAACATCTCGTAAGTTGTTTAAATAACGAGCCTCGCCCATTAAGCGAACGTGTAAGCCAAGCTATTCACCCTGCTCGGTTTATAGTACGAGATTTAATTCGTAATAAAATTTAAATGAGGTATACACATTCAAATAATAGATCTAATGTGTATATAAATTAAAAACGTAAATTATTTTGAACTAGACAACCTTTCAACTAATTCAACACGGCGGTTTAGTTCACGACCTAAATCATTTTTATTAGTTGCAACGGGTGAATAAGGACCCGCTCCTTGAGCTAATAACCTTTCTTTAGCTACCCCATAATCAGTAATTAATGCGTTAACAACCGCATCAGCACGGCGCTTTGAAAGGTTTATATTATAATTAGGCGAGCCTTTATCATCGGTATGACCAACAACATATAAACTCAATTTTTTATTTTTTTCCATAACTTGAGCAATAACATCTAACGCCTCTTTAGATTCAGCTTTAATAGTGGCTTTATCATAATCAAATAAAATACCGTAAATAGACGCCTTTCCTTTTTGCTCTAACTGCTCAAGAACTTTATCACTATTCGTTTCTATTAAGCCTGTCACTAAGGGCTCTGTACGAGCAATAACAAGCTGAATACGAGAATCGCCATTATAGTTACCTATAAAAAAGGCAACGTAGGTAGTTTGCTCATTTAGAGTGTTTTTCATAACTTGATATCTAGGTTGGTGAAAGTAGTTATAAACAGGTTTGATTGCCAGCTTATCGCCTAATGCTTGAATCTCTTTTCTTTTTGTACCGCATTCATTTTTTTGACAAGAAAATACGGTTTCAAAACCTTCTTTAGTCAAAGCACTCACATAGTTATGATAAATTTTTAACGTCGATACTTTATTCGCAATATAAGTAATTCGCGTTAAATCTCCTGTAACATCAAGCATAGGTGAAGTACTCGTTTTTTTATCAGACTTGCCAATTGGGATACTAAACTCCTCATAATCAATATTTTGATAATCCTCGATATAGCTACCAGGGTAACGACTTAATAAAGGATGATCTGCAGAACCTTTAAGATCTCCATGTGTAGATTTTTTTATTTTATTATTAACTTTTTTCTTGAATGCTTCAAAATCAGCTTTTATTAGTCCAGTTTCAATTTCTTTAATATTGGTCGTAGTCAAAAGCGCTTGTGTCGTATTTTTATATTGTCCAACAAATAACGAAATGGCAGCTTCAGGAGCCTCTCCTTTTGTTGCGTAAATATAATGTGGTTGTCCGTAATAACTAGACACGTTGAAATAGCTCGACTCTTCAGCCAGCAATTTATCCTCTCGCTTTTCATAACAATCGTTTAAAGAACATGTATACAAAACTTTAAATCCAGCATCATTTAAAGCGTCTTTGTAGTTTTCTATTACCTTTAAAGAAGCAACATTCTTTATTTGATAAGAAAAATGACTTACATCACCAATAAATGTCTTATATTCAAATTTTTGAGATTTTTTTAGCGCAGGGTTAAAGACTGATACAAACTGTGCTTCTTCACCCGCTAAAGTGACTTTTTCTTCTAATTTCGCATCGGGGTAAGCCGTTAGTAATAGCTTTGCTTGCAGGTTAAACGCGCAGCACAGGTAGGCAGTACAAATTAAAAGTACTTTGATAATACTATTTTTCATGGAAATTCCTTTTAAAGTATTAGTTTACATTAGCACTATGCCTAATGAGCAAACTTAATTCAACGATCCTTATTTGTGTAACTTTTTCACACTTCAACGTATAACTGAAGTGCAGCCATATTAAGAGTTGTATAATGCGTCGGTTAATAAGCTGTTTAAATAACGAGCCTCGCCCATTAAGCGAACGTGTAAGCCAAGCTATTCACCCTGCTCGGTTTATAGTACGAGATTTAATTCGTAATAAAATTTAAATGACAAAGGTGCTTATTGAGGTAAGATGAGTACCAATAAATGGAATTTATTATTTAAAGGACTTTAATGAAAACTTTAGCATTTTTAATAATACTGCTATGCACTCTATCGTTTAATGTACTTAGCCAAAACGTCACTGAAATCCCACTTCCTGAAGAGTTTGTTACAACAATGGATGTAGCCGGCGAATATCCAATGGTACGCACTGGTTATTTAACAGATTCAATTTCTGATATCGCTCGCTTTTATCAGCAAAAATTAGGAGAGCCGTTAAAAACAAGCGGCAATAATACATATCGCACTTTGTTTTATAATTACCAAGAACATAAGGTTCGTATTAGTCTATATCGCCGTAGTTATGTGACCGAAGTGAGTATAATGGTTGAATAAAAAGTTCTAAAAAACACGCCAAAAGCAGCTAATTTTAATACTCAGTTAAGTATTGAATTTTAATTAAAGTATTTTTTGAAATTAGCTCATTTAAACTCTTTTTTACCCTTTAAAAATTATCCCCTACCCCAAGGTCTGTTTGTAAGCACATTACTTTTACTATTTATTGGAAGGAGTTAATTATGAGTAAGACCCTAATTATTGGCGCAAGCGGACAAATAGGTAAAATGGCAACTGAGCTACTTTTAGAAAATGAGCAAAATGTTGTGGCATTAGTGCGTGACAAAAATAAGCTAAGTGATTTAAACAGCTCTTTTTTAACTATTGTTGAGCAAAATCTTGAAGGCGATTTTGGCAAAGCAATAAAAGGCTGTGACCAAGTGATTTTTGCTGCAGGTTCTGGCGGAAGTACAGGCGATGATAAAACTGTACTTATTGATTTATGGGCTGCAACTAAAGCAGCTACCTTTGCAAAAGAGCATGGCGTTAAACACTTTATTATGGTCAGCTCAATCGGTGCAGACGACCCAGATTCGATTCAAGGTGATTTAAAACCTTACTTAGTTGCCAAGCACATGGCTGACGAGCACTTAATAAATAGTGGTTTAAATTATACCATTGTTCGCCCTGGTACACTGACTGATGATAGTGCTTCAATGCAAGTAACAACGCAGCGACCAAGTGATCGTTCTGAGGCTAAAATTAGCCGCGAAAACGTAGCCAATGCATTATTACATATTGCGACTAACTCATTTATTAGTAACCGCATTTTTGAGTTATTTGATGGCGACAAACCAATTAAAGCCGCTGTTAAATAAGCTTTAATACCAATTTATTTAAACGTATAAACAATTATTGCAGATTAGTATAGTTCATCGATAAGCCCAAAAATTACAGTGTAGTCGCTCTGCACCGGTAGTTTTTAGGCAATGAATTGTTTAATTCGCTTAAGTGATTTATGTTTAATAAAATTAAATTTACTCCACTAAGTAAATTAGTGGAGTAATATTTTAATACCTTGCCAACCGAGTTGTAGCGTTAATAACGTTAAAACGACTCTAAAAATACGCTCAAATTTATCCCCAGACATACTTTTAAGTAATTTAATTCCAAACCAAGTACCTACAGCACCACTTATTATCATAGCAATTACAAGCGGCATCCATTGCCAAAAACTAAAGCCAACAGCACCATAAATTACCGCTTTTAATAAATGCTGCACACTCATAATGCTCGAAAACGTTGCCGTAAATTTTAACTTTTCGTAATTATTTATATATAAACAGCTACCAACTAATGGCCCGCTCGCTCCCACAAACATAGAAATAAAAGTCGTTATGCCACCGGCGACCATACGCCATAACTTAGAGGTTAATTTTACTGGCGGTGTTTTACCCCACAGTAAATAAATAACAAAAATAGCGACCACTAACTTCATAGCATCAAGCGATATATCATCAATAACAAAACTTGATAACCCCGCCCCTACTAAGCCGCCTAACGCAAAATATACAAACATGCTTTTATCAATATGCTTAAAGCTGAGTAATAACCTATTTGCATTAGAGCCAAGCTGTACTAAACCATGCACAGGCACAACAACTGCCATAGGCATAAACGACGCCATAACAACAAGCAACATTAGCCCGCCACCCGCACCAAATGCAGCAGATATAAAAGAAGTAAAGCCAGCGGTGATCATCATTAATAGAAACAAAAATAAAGACATACTGTCGGGAAATAAAAAGTCCATAAAACTCCACTGCCTATTTAGGTACTTTAAAGTCGCAGTATTTTAAACAATAAAAGGTACAACATACACCTATAGCAAGTGTTATAAGTCTCTATTTCAGGCAATGTATTATGTTGCGTTGTTTTTGCACTTTGTTTGCACATTTAACAAATATTATACATCCAACTTCATTACCGGATATTTCTGATGAGAAAACTTAACGCACCAATTTTAGCACCGCTTACAGTGTGCATACTTGCACTGGGCTTAGCTGCCTGTAACGGTAGTGATGCTGAAAATACCGTCGTAACTGAAACAACCACCGATGAGGGCACTACAACAGATACTTCAACCGATTTCGTTGTTGAAGTTGACCCTTTTAACTTTGAAAGCGATGCGCTCATTTCATCAATTACAACTCAAACATGTACGCTAAGTAATGGCGATGAAGCTTCATGCTACAAAATTGATATAGCCGGTGCGCCTTCAAATTACGAGATTGGTGTATTCTGCCCTAGAAATATCACATCAACAGCAGACGAAGCCGGTATTTGGTTTGATGGCACCGGTGAGGTTTACGATATAACTGGCGACTTTATTTTAAATCTACCAACATTGTATAACGATAGCCATTGGAAGCTATACGACGAAGGTACAGGCCTTGTAAATGTAACAGACACACAAGAATCGTGTGATGGTGCTGCACGTCCAAACGTAGAGGAGCAATACCAAAATCACTGCGTAGAATGCTCTATTGATTATGTTGATGGCGGTATATCAGAATCATTTTTAATACCAATAACGCCTGTTGCAACCACTCAAAATAGCAGTATTGGTAACACTAATGTAGGTGTTGCTCTAAATGGTGTTGTACTTGCTGCACCCGCCCCTGTTGAGGCTATTTTAGGCGCATACACTATTGCAGCCTTTGATGATTGCGCCGGGCATATTAACTTAGTAGCAGGTTATCACTACCACGGTGAAGCAGGCTGTAGCCAAACACAAATCCAATCAGACGGTCATGCCGCCATGATGGGTTATGCACTCGATGGATTTGGTATATTTGGCATGCTTAACGAAGATGGATTAGAACCCACTGATTTAGACGAATGTAGAGGCCACACCGACGATACACGCGGATACCACTACCATGCAGCCGATGTATCTGAAAACATGTTTATTGGTTGTTTTAAAGGTGCTACCGCAAGATAACTCGCATTCTGGCCAAATAATTAACTGAGATACTAATGAAAATATTTAACGTAATAAAAGCATTAACCACTGGCTTTTTACTTGCTACCTCATGCTCAGCGCTAAGTCATGCAGGCCACGGCTCAAACGCGCCTTGGGAAGCATGTGAAGAAAAAGCCATTAATGAAGGTTGTAGCTACACAAGCCATGATAAAAAAGCGACAGGCACATGCCAAGCAATGAACAAAGTACTTATGTGCGTTCGAAATAAACCACTTGAAACATTAATAGACAAAGCAACCCAACCTGCCAGTGATCAAAAGCAATCTGTAAAATCACTCGCAAAACGATAAAGTAAAGTAACAGCTACACGCCAAAGTCTTAACGCTGTTTGTTAAGGCTTTTTTTAATCACAAATCATTAGAAAGCATACCCTTTATCTGTTAAATTAGCTTTGTGTATCAAATAATAAAAATAAAATTCCAAAAATGGAATTACACAAGCAAGGTACTAACGTGAGCGCTACATTTAAAATTGTTTTTAATGGTCAGTTATATCAAAATACTGACCTTACCTCTGCCCAAGAAAAACTTAGCCAACTTCTAAATATTCCTCATAATATTGTTGTTCAGTTATTTGATGGAAAAGCTTACGCTTTAAAAAAAGACTTATCGAGTATTGATGCTGTTAAAACAGAATCCTCACTAAAAAAGCTAGGATTAATTACTAAAGTAGAACCGCAACTCTCTACTTTAACCTCTCAATCTAAAAATAATCAAATAGCACTCACTGAGCACAGTAAAAATACAGATAAACACATTAGTGAAAGTACTGAAGGCAAAAGTATCTCAGTACAAAGTGAACGCCTAGATACGGGCAAAGCCCCAAATACAGCTGCCGCTATTAAGCAAAGTTATAATAAATATAAACTACTGCGTAACACTTTAAAAAGCGCATTGTACTTTTGCTATAGCGCACTTTGTATTATTACCTTAATAGGCGTAGTGATCAGTGTTAATGCACTTAAAAACAACTTTGGCATTCTAAATAACGGAACTACAAATAACACAACTACAAACAACTTAAGTTACCAAAATTATAAACAATATTTGATTGATCAAAATAGCCTAAATCAACCAGCAAAAAAAGTAACAAACGAGCGAACAGCTAACCCTACACAGCAAAAAAGTAATGAGTACTTTAGACGCTTTTCATCGCTAATAAATAGCTACGCGCAAAGTACCGGACAAGCTGATATAAAAACGATGGGGGGTGACAAATTACAACAGCATCTGCAAGAAATAGATGACCTAGGCCCTAAAAATGAATTTTGGCAGCAACTGATACAACTTTCAAAAGGCTTAGATAACGATAAACATGCAATAGGGATGCTAAACAATACTGACCCCGCCAAAGTACAATGGATAAACGCGGTAGATTGGATCAGCCAAAGCTATATTAGGCAACATCAAAACTCGCAAACTACAAACAGCTCTCCTGTCACCACCGATGAGCCAAGTAACCCTATACTTAACCTAACGTTGTTAATAAGTATGCTGTCGTTATTTAGCCTGCTTGTGATTGCAATAAAAATGAAGCTACGCGCAATAAGACATTCTTAAACTTTATTTTATAAATTCCATAAAAAAACCCGCAAATTTGAATTAACAAATTTGCGGGTTTCTTATGGTTTTCGAATAACGAGTTCAAAAACCTTTATTGGTGGAGCTGGGGGGATTTGAACCCCCGTCCGAAAAGCCTCGACCGTCGGTACTACATGTTTAGTATTGTCATTTAATTAACCTTTAAGTCCCGGACAAACACGGTAAATAAAGGCGAGGCCGCTTAGTTTTAACGCTTCAACCCCGGCCAGGGTTTCCGTCGCGATCAGGTGTTAGGGTGACACTCCAAAATCCAGTCCACAAGAATACATGGAAGGAGCGCTAGCCAGCCTAAGCTGCTAGAGAGTAGTTATCGTCGTTTGCGATTACTNCTTTAGGTTGCGGCTGTTTAACGAGGCAAACCGCACCTCGACATGCACCTTGGGCTTCTTGAATTCCGTCGAATCCTAATCAGCCCCTGAATTAGTAACTCAATTCAGAGCGTGCAAACAGTATAACTGAGTAAAGTACTGATACTCAAGGCCTAGTAACGCTTTATTTTAATTGCGTGCACTAACCGAGCATTAAGTAACCAAAATTTAGTTTATGCAAGCCCATATAAACATTTGCTTAACAATGTGTTTAACCTGTGTTCAAATAAGGAGTTAAGGTTTTTGTCATTTCTAAACCTTTAGTTGTAAAAAACAAAAATAATAACAGGCATAGAGTAGGGAATTAATAAATGTCGGTTTTTTCATTTGATCAAAATACAGGGTTTGTCTCTTTAGTTAGTCACCCTATTGATAGTGGCTTTCCTGTTACGAGTACTCAGCTTACGCAAATGCTCGAACAATCTGAGTTTAGTGAGTACGAAGCTGTCATTGCCAATATTGGAAAGCTTTTTGCGCCAACTAAAAACTATCAGGAAGTATCACTTGTCGTTGCTAAAGCGGTAGATGCGTCGCTTGTCATTAATATTGATGAAAAAAACATGGTCGCAGAAGCAACATTAACTACCGCTAAAGGTGGTGCGCTTTTGTCTATGGAAGGTGCGCAAAAAGCGCTTGCTGATGCAGGTGTTAAAAAAGGAATAAGCCCACGCGCGCTTGATACCTTTTTAGGCCAGCAGTTTGAAAAACCAGCAGGAAGCTCTTATAGCGCCATAATTGCACATGGGCGTAATCCTAAAAAAGGCAGCGATGCTAAATTTGTGCGCTTATGCTCAACAGCCCAAGACCGTGTGCTTAGCCCACAAGCTAAGGAAGGTGGTAAGGTTGATATGAAAAATCTTGGCGCTATTATCACCGTAAAACCTGGTACTCCCTTAATGCAGCGTATTGCCGCTACTCCTGGAGAAGATGGCTATACGGTATTTGGCGATTCAATTAGTGCAAAACCAGGTACAGATCACCAACTCCAGCCTTTCGAAGGTACAAAAGTAGATCCTAATAATCCTAATATGCTTATTGCCGACTGCAAAGGTGTGCCCGTTGCCCTACCCCGAGGTATGCGTGTAGATGACGTTTTATGCTTTGATAACGTAGATGTAAGTACAGGCCACGTTGATTTTGATGGTAGCGTAATTATTACTGGCGATATTAAAGACGGCATGCGTGTAAAAGCCAATGGTGATATTACGGTACTGGGTTTTGTAGAATCAGGAGCTGTTGAAAGTAAAAGTGCGGTAACCATTATGCTTGGCGCAATTGGTAGAAAACGTGAAGGCGAGGAAGCATTTACATGCTCTATAACCGCTCTGCGAACTATTTCTATTGGTTATGCTCAGTACTGCAATATTAAATCCGAACAAGATTTATTTATTGAACGCCAAGCTCTACATTGTGATTTAAGTGCTAGGCGGTTAATACGTGTAGGCAAAGCAAACGATCCGCGAGGTAAAATTATTGGCGG